>NZ_JBIAHP010000017.1:0-127850 GCF_042870715.1 Streptomyces sp. NPDC006463
GGGGGACCCTGTGGGAGAGTAGGACGCCGCCGAACAATCATTGCGGAAGCCCCGCACCAGACCTTTACGGGTCCGGTGCGGGGCTTTTCTGCGTTCAGGACCAGATCGCATGGGCCGGCACCCGCTGTTTCACCAGTCGGCGGGATAGCTCTTGAGGCTGCTCGTGTCGAGCGTCCAGCGGCCGGCAATGACGGTGTCCCCGAAGGCGTAGGGGACGGCCTTGCGGAAGCGGATACCGTCGGGCCCCGCTGAGGGGTCGCTGTGCACGGTGACGGTCTTCTTGTCCTTGCGGGGGTCTACGACGACGTACAGCGGGACCCCCATCCTCGGATAGTCGTGCAGCTCGTCGCGGATGTCGGTGAGCGAGTTCGTGCGTGAGACGACCTCCACCACCATCAGGACATCGCGGGAGTTGACGGCCTTCGCCGTGTCGTCGGTGTCCTCTTCCGCGATGACCATGAGATCGGGGACCTTGGTCAGGCCGGTTTGAGGATCGCCCATGTTCGTGTCGTTGAGGGCCATGACCTCTGGGGTCTGGGCCTCGATCTGGCGGCGCAGCCGCACCACGTTGAGCCCGTGGGGAGCTGTGGGGCTCATCATCGTGAGGAAGATCTGACCGTCGGTGGTCTGCACCTTCCACTGGTCCTCCTGGTGCTCCGCCAGCTCCGCGAGCTGCTCCGCGAAATCGTGCATGCGGCGCATCTGCTCGGGGGTGAGGTCGGCCATGGTGTCCTCCTGGTGGGTGCCCGACCAGCGTATCCAGCCCGTCGCTGTGAAGCCTTCAGATGGAACAGGTCGGGAGGCTAGAGACGGCCCGCCGCCTTGAGGGCCAGGTAGGCGTCGGCCAGGGACGGGGCCAGGGTGTCCGGGGTGGCGTCGACCACGTGGACGCCGTGGCGGGTGAGCTGGTCGGCGGTGCGGCGGCGCTGGGACTGGGACTGGGTGCCCGCCGCGGCCTCGTAGACCTCCTCCACACCGCCGCGGGATGTCGTCATCTCCGCGACGTGGGGGTCGGCCACCGAGGCCAGGAGGACCGTGTGGCGCTGGGTGAGGCGTGGCAGGAGGGGCAGGAGACCCTCTTCGACCGGGGCCGCGTCCAGGCTCGTCAGGAGGACCACCAGGGACCGGCGCGGGGCGCTGCGCAGGATGGTGGAGACCAGGGTGCGCGAGTCGGTCTCCACCAGCTCTGGTTCCAGCGGGGCCATCGCGTTCACGAAGGACGGAAGGACGTCGGCCGCCGGGCGGCCCATGACCTGGGCGCGGGGGCGGCGGTCGTGGGCCAGCAGGTCCACGCGGTCGCCGGCGCGGGTGGCCAGGGCTGCGAGGAGCAGGGCCGCGTCCATCGCCGAGTCCAGGCGCGGGGCGTCACCGACGCGGCCCGCCGAGGTGCGGCCGGTGTCCAGGCAGATCAGGATGTGCCGGTCGCGTTCTGGACGCCACGTACGGACGGCCACCTTGTTCTGGCGGGCCGTGGCGCGCCAGTCGATGGAGCGGGTGTCGTCGCCGGGTACGTAGTCGCGGAGGCTGTCGAACTCGGTGCCCTCACCGCGGGTCAGGACGCTCGTACGGCCGTCCAGTTCGCGCAGGCGGGCCAGCCGGGACGGCAGGTGCTTGCGGCTCGCGAAGGGCGGCAGGACACGGACCGTCCACGGGACGACGTGGGCGCCCTGCCGGGAGAGCAGGCCCAGCGGGCCGTACGAGCGGATCGTGACCCGGTCGGCCTGGCGGTCGCCGCGCCGGGTGGGCAGGAGGCGGGTCGTCAGGCGGCGGCGTTCGCCCGCGGGGACCACGACCTTGTGCCGGGAGGCGGCCGTCTCCGTGCCCGGGATCCAGCTGCTGGGGGGCCAGGCGTCGCGGACGTGGGCCCGCAGCGGGCGGCGGCTCGGGTTGGTGACGGTGAGGTGGACGTCCGCCCGTTCGCCGAGGCGGACGGAGGCGTCGCCCGAGCGGGTCAGGCCGAGGGTGCGGACGGGCGCCGCCAGGGCGTAGTCGACCGCGCAGGCCAGCGCGAGCGGGCCGTTGACCGCGAGCATCCCCGTCCAGCTCGGTTCGAGGATGCCGACGGGGATGCTGCCGAGGGCCGCCAGCAGGGCGGCGCGTCCGGTGAGGGCCATCAGCGCGGGACGGGGACGTGGGAGAGGATCGCCGTGATGACGGCGTCGGCCGTGACTCCCTCCATCTCCGCTTCCGGGCGCAGCTGGACGCGGTGGCGGAGGGTCGGCAGGGCGAGGGCCTTGACGTCGTCGGGGGTGACGTAGTCGCGGCCGGTGAGCCAGGCCCAGGCGCGGGAGGTGCCCAGCAGGGCGGTCGCACCGCGCGGGGAGGCGCCGAGGGTGAGGGACGGCGATTCGCGGGTGGCGCGGCAGATGTCGACGACGTAGCCGGCGATCTCGGGGGAGACCGAGACCTTGGAGACGGCCTCGCGGGCGGCTTCGAGATGCGCAGGTCCGGCCACCGGGCGGATGCCCGCGGCGTGCAGGTCGCGGGGGTTGAAGCCGGCGGCGTGCCGGGTCAGGACGCCGATCTCGTCCGCGCGGGAGGGGAGGGGCACGGTGAGCTTGAGGAGGAAGCGGTCCAGCTGGGCTTCCGGGAGCGGGTACGTGCCCTCGTACTCAAGGGGGTTCATGGTGGCGGCGACGAGGAAGGGCTCCGGGAGCGGGCGGGCCGTGCCGTCGACCGTGACCTGGCGTTCCTCCATCGCTTCGAGGAGGGAGGACTGGGTCTTGGGCGGGGTCCGGTTGATCTCGTCCGCGAGGAGGAGGTTGGTGAAGACCGGGCCGTTCTGGAAGGAGAACTCGGCGGTGCGCGCGTCGTAGACGAGGGAGCCGGTGACATCGCTGGGCATCAGGTCCGGGGTGAACTGGACGCGCTTGGTGTCGAGTTCGAGGGACGCGGCGAGGGCCCGTACGAGGAGGGTCTTGGCGACGCCGGGGACGCCTTCGAGGAGCACGTGGCCGCGGCACAGGAGCGCGACGACGAGACCGGTGACGGCGGAGTCCTGACCGACCACGGCCTTGCCGATCTCGGTGCGGAGCGCTTCGAGGGAAGCGCGGGCGCTGTCCGCGGTCGCAGCCGTGGACTCGGTGGCCGGGTACGTCATGACGTACGGACCTCTCTTTCGAGGGCGTCGAGGTGGTCGGCGAGCGCGACGAGTGCCGCGTCGTCGGAGGGTGTGGGGCCGAAGAGCAGGGCGGAAACGTCCCTGGTCTGCGGTTCGCCGGTGAGTCGGGCGGAGACGGCGGGCGTCAGCGCGGACGGGTCGTGGGCCTGGGTGTGCGGTACGCCGAGCAGTGCGGCCAGGCGTTCGCGGGTGGCGGCGCGCAGCACGGTGGCGGCGCGGTCGCGGGCCCTGGCCTTTCGGTAGAGGCGGGCGCGGCCCTCGGTGGCCTCGGAGGCGCGGATGACGACCGGCAGCTTCTCGGTGACGAGGGGGCCGAGGCGGCGGGCGCGCCAGAGGGCGGCGAGGACGGCGGCGACGAAGAGCTGGAGCAGGGCCCAGGACCAGCCGGCCGGGATGAGGTCGAAGAGGGTCTTGTCCTCGCCGCTGTGGGTCGCGGGGTCGGAGTCCGCGAGGGACGGCATGTACCAGACGAGGTCCGGGCGGGAGCCGAGGAGTTGGAGGGCGAGGGAGGCGTTGCCCTCCTCGGCGAGGCTCTCGTTGAGGAGGATCGTCTCGGCGCCGAGGAGGACGGTGTCGCCGCCGCGGGTGCCGGTGGGCAGGACGAGGAGGGTGGGATGGCCGCCGCTGGGGTAGCAGGCGGTGGCCCGCAGGAGGGTGGTGGTGTAGCGGAGGCCGCCGCCGGTGTCCGCGCGGCCCGCGGAGGTGGCGGCCGGCAGGGTGCAGGCCGGGGCGAGGGTGTCCGACGCGGCGTCGCCCTTCGTGTGCACGCCGGGGACGAGGTCGGGGAGGCTGTGGCTGCCCGGGGCGAGGAGGACGGTGCGGCCTCCGGAGAGGTCCATGGCAGAGCGGAGGACGCCGCGCTGGGTGGTGCCGAGGAGGTCGGGCTCGGTGACCAGGAGGGTGGTGCGGGGGCCGGCCGCGTCGGCGGCCTCGCGGGCGGTGGTCACGACGCGGGTGGTGACGCCGCGGTCCTTGAGGAGTTCGGCGACGGCCCGGCTGCCGTAGGGGTCGGCGGAGCGGGGGTCGAGCGTGCCGTGGCGGGTGCCGGAGTCGAGGGCGGCGAGGACGAGTCCGCCTGCGGCGAGCACGGCGAGGAAGGCCAGGACGCGGCGCGTCCGTCGTATCCGCTGCGCTCGGCCGGTGCGGGGGGCCGCGGTTCCGGCAGCGGCGCCGGTTTTGCCGGAGTCGGTGCCGGACGCGGTCGGGCCGGGGATGGGGCCGGGGATGGGGCCGGTCATGCGGTGGGTCCCGTCAGGAGCGGCTTGGCGCGGTCCAGGGTGAGGTCGAGGGCGCGCATACGGGCGTACGCGTCGGCGTCGGCGGTGCGGCCGCCGTAGGTGACGTCGTCGAAGGTACGGGCGGCCGCGCGGAGGTCCCCGGCGTGGTCCGGGAGGCAGACGGCGGCTTCGGCGGCGGCCTCGTCGGCGGTGCGGCCCGGCCGGGGGTCGAGCAGGGTCCGCTCCTCCAGGGAGCGGACGACGGCGCGCATGCGCTCCTGGACGGCTTCGGTCCAGCGGCCCGCGGCGGCGTGGGCCTCGGCGGCCGTGCGGTGGTCGGCGGCGCTGCGGATGCCCTCGTCGAAGAGGACGCCCGCGCCGGAGACGGCCCGGCTGGGGGAGCCGAGCCGCCACCACAGGGCGCCGACGGCCAGGACGACCAGGAGGACGATCACGACGATGCCGAGCCCGCCGCCCGGGGTCGCCCCGGAGGCGGCGCCGAACAGGTCGTCGAGCCATTCGAAGAACTTGCGCAGGGCGCGGTCCAGCAGCCCCGGGTCGTTCTGGTGGTACATGGGCTTGGACAGTTCGCGCTCTGCCGCCTCCTGGGCAGGCTCGCGCGGTGTCGTCACCGGTGGTGTCGCCGTGCCCGGCAGGAGCGCCGTGGCGCGGGTGATGAGGCCCCCCGTACCCGTCATCGGTGTGTCAGCCTCCGGTCGTGCCGTAGTTCTCGACGCCTGCGGCCCGGGCGAGCTCCAGGTCGAGCCCCTCGCGGCGGATGCGCTGGTCCACGTAGAGGAGGACGGTGACGCCCGACTGCATCGGCATCACGATGGTCTGCGCGATGATCGCGCCGATGGCGGAGAGGACGAGCGCTCCCCAGGCGGTGGAGGCCGTGCCGGCCTGCAGGCCGCCCATGCCGCCGCCGAAGAGGGCGACGCCGAGGAACGTCAGCGGCCAGACGATGATCGCGGCGATGATGCCGGTGATGATGCTGGTGAGGAGCGTGATGCCGAAGATGCGCCACCACGCGCCCTTGACGAGCTTGGAAGAGCGGCCGAGCGACTTGAAGACGGTGCTCTTCTCCAGCATCAGGGCGGGGGAGGCCAGGCTGTACTTGGTCCACAGCCAGACGGCCAGCGGGAGCGCGGCGAAGCCGCCGAGGACGGCCAGTCCCACGCTCCGGGCGAGGATGCCCGGCACGATCAGCACGACGATGAGGAGGGCGAAGCCGAATCCCATCAGCAGCGTCAGTCCGGCCAGGCGCAGCAGCTGCGGACGGGCCTCGCGCCAGGCGGCGGAGATCGTGGAGGTGTTGCCGAGGACCGCCCGGCTGAAGATCATCGTGAGCATCGCGGTGGCCACGATGCCCCCGAGGGCCTGGATGAAGAGGGCTCCGAACGAGACCGCCGAGGCGGTGCCCAGGGTGTTGATCGTCTGCTCGATGTCCGCCGCGGGGTCTGCGGCGAGGGCCAGGTCGGACATCACGTACTTCTGCAGGAGCACGCTCATCACCTGCACCACCGTGGCCACGACCAGCGTGATCGGCAGCACCGAGCGCCAGTGGGCGCGCATGGTGGCGACCGCGCCGTCGAGGATCTCGCCCATGTCCAGGGGGCGCAGCGGGATCACGCCGGGCTTGGCGGCCGGGGGCTTGCCCCACTGGCCGGGGCCGCCCGGGTAGCCGTACTGGCCGCCGTACGGGCTTCCGTACTGGCCCGGGTGCTGCTGGCCGCCGTACGGTCCCCAGCCCTGGCCCTGCTGCGGCGGTGCCTGCGGAGGCGGTGTCGGGCCGGAGGCCGGGTCGGACCAGTCTCCCGGCGGCGGCTGCTCGGCGGACCACTTCGAGTCGCCGGAAGCCTGCTGATCGGAGGGTGCCCCAGGTCGCTCGCCGTCGGACGGAGAGGATCCGGGCGAAGCCCAGCCCGGAGAGTCGTTCATCGTCGCTCCTTCACGTGCACCTGCTGCGGCGGGGGCGCTGGTCGCTGCCATCGTGCCACGTGAGGTCCACGAACGGACCAGCCGTCCCCCCGGATCCGCGGCAGCCCGTACCTTCAATTGTCACCCGGATCCGGGGCAGACTGGTTGACCTGATCTCCACGCAGGTCCGAGGGGCGATTTCCAGCCCTTTTGGCTGTGGGACAGCTCACCGCCAGGTAACGATTAGCTAATGGGATGATGTCAAGCATGAAGGGACGAGTCCTTGTCGTCGACGACGACACCGCGCTGGCCGAGATGCTCGGCATTGTGCTGCGTGGAGAAGGTTTTGAGCCGTCGTTCGTAGCGGACGGTGACAAGGCGCTGGCTGCCTTCCGGGAGGCGAAGCCCGATCTGGTACTGCTCGATCTCATGCTGCCCGGACGGGACGGCATAGAGGTGTGCAGGCTGATCAGGGCCGAGTCGGGCGTGCCGATCGTGATGCTCACGGCGAAGAGCGACACGGTCGACGTCGTCGTAGGCCTGGAGTCCGGCGCCGACGACTACATCGTCAAGCCGTTCAAGCCGAAGGAGCTGGTGGCCCGCATCCGGGCCCGCCTGCGCCGGTCGGAGGAGCCCGCTCCCGAGCAGCTGACCATCGGTGACCTCGTCATCGACGTGGCCGGGCACTCGGTCAAGCGGGACGGTGCCTCCATCGCCCTGACCCCGCTCGAGTTCGACCTGCTGGTCGCTCTCGCGCGCAAGCCCTGGCAGGTCTTCACCCGTGAGGTGCTGCTGGAGCAGGTCTGGGGCTACCGGCACGCCGCGGACACCCGGCTGGTCAACGTGCACGTACAGCGTCTGCGGTCCAAGGTCGAGAAGGACCCGGAGCGTCCCGAGATCGTCGTGACGGTGCGCGGTGTCGGCTACAAGGCCGGACCCAGCTGACGTGCAGTCCGGCAGGGACCGGGCCGGTTCCCGCTGGGGAGCGCTGAGGGGCGGCCGGCTGCTCCAGGACGGAGCGCCCGGCGGCCCTGTGCTGCGGCTGTTCGTGCGTCTCCTGCGCCGGCCGCTGCTTCCGGCTGTCCGGCTGTGGCGTCGCAACATCCAGCTCCGGGTCGTCGCCGCCACGCTGCTGATCTCGCTCGCCGTGGTCCTCGCCCTGGGCTTCGTCGTCATAGCCCAGGTCAGCAAGGGCCTCCTCGACGTCAAGGAGGAGGCGGCGCAGAGCCAGGCCGCGGGCGGGTTCGCGGTCGCACAGGAGAAGGCCAACGCCCCCGCGACCGTGGACGGGCCGGATTCCGCCGACAACAAGGTCGGGCTCGATGCCAGTACCTGGATGAACTCGCTGGTCAAGCAGCTCGCCAGTGGCGGTCAGTCCGCCTTCGAGGTGGTCGCGCTCGGCGCGGGCACCGGCGAGCAGGTCCTGCCCGGCACGCAGGGGGTCAAGGGCGCCCGCGCCTCGGGCAACGTGGACCCGGCCGCCAGTGTGCCGATCGCGCTGCGCCGGGCCGTCAACCACTCCGCCGGCACCTTCAAGACCTTCTCCGAGATCCGGTACACCGCCGGGGCCGGGGAGAAGGCACCCGAGGCCGCGCTGGTCGTGGGCAAGCGGCTCACCGACATCAACGGGGACCCGTACGACCTGTACTACCTCTTCCCGCTCACGCAGGAGGAGGAGTCCCTCAACCTGATCAAGGTCACCATCGTGACCGCGGGCCTGTTCGTCGTCGTCCTGCTCTGTGGCATCGCCTGGCTCGTCGTGCGCCAGGTCGTGACCCCCGTACGGATGGCCGCCGGGATCGCCGAGCGGCTCTCGGCGGGCCGGCTCCAGGAGCGGATGAAGGTCACGGGCGAGGACGACATCGCCCGCCTCGGCGAGGCCTTCAACAAGATGGCGCAGAACCTCCAGCTCAAGATCCAGCAGCTGGAGGAGCTGTCGCGGATGCAGCGCCGGTTCGTCTCGGACGTCTCGCACGAGCTGCGCACCCCGCTGACGACCGTACGGATGGCCGCGGACGTCATCCACGACGCCCGGGTCGACTTCGACCCGATCACGGCGCGCTCCGCCGAACTGCTCGCGGGGCAGCTCGACCGGTTCGAGTCGCTCCTCGCCGACCTGCTGGAGATCAGCCGGTTCGACGCGGGCGCGGCCGCGCTGGAGGCCGAGCCGATCGACCTGCGCGACGTCGTACGCCGGGTCATCGACGGCGCCGAGCCGCTCGCCGAGCACAAGGGGACCCGGATCCGGGTCCTCGGCGACACCCAGCCGGTCATCGCCGAGGCGGACGCCCGGCGGGTGGAGCGGGTGCTGCGCAATCTGGTCGTCAACGCCGTGGAGCACGGCGAGGGACGCGATGTGGTGGTCCGGCTGGCGTCCGCGGGCGGGGCCGTCGCGGTCGCCGTACGGGACTACGGCGTCGGGCTCAAGCCCGGCGAGGCCACCCGCGTCTTCAACCGCTTCTGGCGGGCCGACCCGGCGCGGGCCCGTACGACGGGCGGCACCGGCCTCGGTCTGTCCATCGCCGTCGAGGACGCCCGGCTGCACGGCGGCTGGCTCCAGGCGTGGGGCGAGCCGGGCGGCGGCTCGCAGTTCCGCCTGACCCTGCCGCGCACCGCCGACGAGCCGCTGCGGGGCTCGCCCATCCCGCTGGAACCCGAGGACTCCCGGGCCAACCGGGCCAGGGCCGCAGCCGACGCCGCGGGCAGTGCGGCGGACCGGCAGCCGGCGGACGGCGGTGACCGGTCGCCGATACCGCCGCGGTCGCCGGTCGCCGGCGCGCTGCCCGTACCCGCCGACCCGACGGCACTGCCGGGCAATGGAGCCAGGGTCGTGGCCCGGCCGGCCGAGCAGGCACCACAGGAGGATCGAACCGATGCCGACGCCGATGGCGATGCCCGTGGACGCTGAGGCCAGGGCCGCGCGCGCCCGGACGCGGGGCAGGCGGTTGCGCACCGTGCGGGCCTGCGCCCTCGGTGTCGCCGGGCTGCTGCTGGCGGGGTGTGCCTCGATGCCCGACCACGGCGAGATCCGCTCGGTGCAGGGCTCGCAGGGCGTCGACTCCCAGGTCCGGGTGTTCGGCGTACCGCCCGCCGACAAGGCCAGTGCGGCCGAGATCGTCGACGGCTTCCTGGAGGCGATGACCAGCGACGACCCGCAGCTGGAGACGGCTCGCAAGTACCTCACGCAGGAGCAGGCCAAGAGCTGGAAGCCCGGCTCCGCCGTTACCGTGCTCAGGGGCGGCCTCGACCGGTCCCCGGTCCGCGGCGAGAAGGACCCCGACGGGCCGCGCTGGAAGGTGACCGGCAAGAAGCTGGCGACCGTGGACGAGCGCAGCGCGTACCAGCCGGAGACCGGCGGCGGGGCGTTCGAGGAGTTCCTCCAGCTCGTCCAGGAGGACAAGCAGTGGCGGATCGCGACTCCGCCGCGCAGCCTCGTGCTGAGCGAGTCCGACTTCCAGCGGATCTACATGCCGGTCAACAAGTACTACTTCGCGGGCGACCACCTGGTCGCCGACCCCGTGTACGTGCGCCAGCGCAGCGACCCCGACTCGCGGATGGACCCCACCACGCAGACGGTGCAGTCGCTGCTGGCCGGGCCGTCGAGGTGGCTCAGCCCGGTCGTCGAGTCCAGTTTCCCGACCGGCACGGAACTGCGGGCGGGCACCAAGTCCCTTTCGTACGACGGCCAGAACACGCTGCGCGTGCCGCTCAACGACAAGGCCGACAACGTCGCGCAGCCGCAGTGCCGGAAGATGGCCACCCAACTCCTCTACACGGTCAAGGACCTGACGGGCTCCCGGCTGGAACAGGTCGAACTGCTGCGCTCCGACGGCAAGTCGTCCTCGTTGTGTTCGGTGACCGAGGTGAGCGCGGCGGCGATCGCCAACCGTCCGAAGATCCCCGAGTACCAGTACTTCGTCGACGACGCGGACCGGCTGGTCCGGCTGAAGCTCGACATTTCGAGCGAGGTCCAGCAGAAGCCCGAACCGGTGCCGGGGCCGCTGGCCACCCCGCCGGGGTTCAAGGTCCTCTCGGCGGCCGTGACGTACGACGAGCGGCGCGCGGCCGTGGTCTCGCAGGACGGGCACGGGCTGTACGTCGTGCCGATGTCCGGGTCCGGTGCCATGCCGCAGCCGGTGTACCCCGGCAAGGGGAACAAGACGAACACGCTGACCGCGCCCAGCTGGGACGCGGCGGGCGACCTGTGGTTCGCCGACCAGGATCCGCAGCACCTGGGGCTGTGGCGGGTGCCCGGTGGGACCGGGGTGCCGGAGAAGGTCCAGGTGGCCGGGCTGGACGGCGGGCGGATCACCTCGCTGAAGGCATCCTCGGACGGGGCGCGGATCGCGCTGCTCGTGCAGCGGGACGGCGCCCGCAAGAACCTGTACGTCGGGCGGATCGAGAGGCCCGACGGCAAGGGTGACGTCTCGGCGGTGTCGGTGCGCGAGCTGCGCCCGGCGGCTCCGCAGATGGCGGACGTGACGGCGATGAGCTGGGCGCCGAGGGGCAGGCTGCTGGTCGTGGGCCGGGAGAGCGGTGGGATCGTGCAGGCCCGCTACATGCTCGCGGACGGCTCGATGGTGGCGGCGGGTCTGCCGGGGGCCACGGGGCTGATGGAGGTCGCGGTGGCCGCCACGGAGGACGAGTCGAAGCCGAAGCCGGTGGTGGCCTTCTCCGAGGACGACGGGATCGTGTGGCTGCCGCCGGGGGCGCAGTGGCGCACGGTGATGCCGGGCGGCCGGGCTCCGGTGTATCCGGGCTGACGTGCCTCCGCGTCCGTTGTCCACAGGGGTGGCGGGCGCCGGTGCGTGGTCGGCAGAGTGGACGCATGCGGGGGTGGTGGCAGGAGCTGGCCGGGCTGGTCCTGCCGGTCGACTGCGCGGGCTGCGGGGCGTCCCGGGTACTGCTGTGCGCCGGCTGCCGGGAGGCGCTGAGCGGGGCCGTCACGGCGCGGGCGAGGCCGTTTCCGCGGCCTGAGGGCCTGCCGGTGGTCCATGCGGCCGCCGTGTACGAGGGGCCGGTCCGGGCTGTCCTGCTGGCGCACAAGGAGCGCGGGGCGCTGCCCCTGGCCGGTGCGCTCGGCGCCGCCCTGGCGGCGGCGGTGCGGGCGGGTGGGGCGGGGGCGGGGGAGGAGGTGGCTCTGGTGCCGGTCCCGTCGGCGCGGCGGCAGGTCCGGGCGCGCGGGCACGACCCGGCGCGCAGGATCGCCTTCGCCGCGGCGGGGCGGCTGCGGCGGGCCGGTGTGCCCGCGCGTGTGGCGCCCGTACTGCGGCTGAGGCGGGCGGTGGCGGACCAGGCGGGGCTGGGGGCCCGGCAGCGCCGGGAGAACCTCTCCGGGGCCCTGGAGGTGTGCCGTGGCGGGGCGCGGCTGACCGGCGGGGCCGTGGTCGTGCTCGTGGACGACCTGATCACCACCGGGGCGACGCTGGCGGAGGCGGCCAGGGCGCTGCGTGCCGCGGATCCGGGGGGCGTGGCCGGTCTGCGGGCGGCGGTGGTGGCCGCAACTCGGACAGACCAAAAATCCCGTGAATAGATTTGGAACTGCCGGGGAAGGCCCATCGTTGCAGGTAGTAAGAGGGAACGGCCACCTGAACGGAAGTACGTTCCGGTAGCGGGTGCCGACAACCGTCATAGAGGGATATGTTCGGTTGTGAGGACTGGCGAGCCTTAAGGCCCCACGCATCGCTGTCTCTCGACTCCGAAGTCGGTGGGGTGTAGATCTTGCCGATGGGGGAGGAGGAGGTGAAAGTCGCCAAGTCCGAGGCTCCGGCCTTCACCGGAGTCTGGTGCGAAAGGGAGACGCTTCGCCCTGTCGGGCGGAGCTATCCGGGAACGGAGTTCTGCGTGGACATCGTCGTCAAGGGCCGCAAGACCGAGGTGCCCGACCGGTTCCGCAAGCACGTGGCCGAGAAGCTGAATCCGGAGCGGATCCAGAAGCTCGACGCCAAGGTGATCAGCTTGGACGTCGAGGTGTCCAAGGAGCACAACCCGCGCCAGGCCGACCGTTCCGACCGCGTGGAGATCACCTTGCATTCGCGGGGCCCGGTGATCCGTGCCGAGGCCGCCGCCGCAGACGCGTACGCGGCGTTGGACCTGGCTCAGGACAAGCTGGAGGCCCGGCTGCGCAAGCAGCACGACAAGCGCCACACCCGCCGCGGCAGCGGTCGGCTCTCGGCGGCGGAGGTCGCCGACGTGGTGCCGGACGCCGCCACCCTGAACGGGAACGGCGAGCCGGTCAGCGCGGAGAAGGCGGACGCGATCCCGACCACCCGGATCGGATCGCTGGAGGTTCAGGGCGAAGGCCCGCTCATCGTCCGCGAGAAGACCCACTCGGCCGCACCCATGTCGCTCGACCAGGCACTGTACGAAATGGAACTGGTCGGCCACGACTTCTATCTGTTCGTCGACTCCGAGTCGAAGCTGCCCAGTGTCGTCTACCGACGTCACGCGTACGACTACGGCGTGATCCATGTGAACCCCGACGGGGCCTCCAGCTCGGAGCAGCCCCGCGGTGGTGCCGGGGGCGCGCTCGGCGGCTGAGCACATCATTCATCGCCCCCCGTGGGACGCTCCGGCGTCCCACGGGGGCCTCGTGTGCGGGCCTCCCGTGTGGCGCGTATGCGCCGGGCAGCCATCGTCGGCCCCCCGCGCCGTGCCGCGGGCATGGAATCATGGCGGGCAGTCAACCGGCGGCGGAGCCTGTCCGGTTGGCCCAGCAGTTCGGCACATGCAGGGGCAGGGGGAGGAACGATGGCGGACAGCTTCGGGCCGGCGCGCGGTGACGACGGTGCGGGCTGCCGTGCGGCGGACGCGCCGGCGGAGCTCGCCGGCTCGCCGGCCGGGGAGCCCATCCGGGTGCTCGTGGTCGACGACCACGCGCTGTTCCGGCGAGGGCTGGAAATCGTCCTCGCGCAGGAGGAGGACATCCAGGTCGTCGGTGAGGCGGGGGACGGCGCGGAGGCCGTGGACAAGGCGGCCGACCTGCTGCCGGACATCGTGCTGATGGACGTACGGATGCCCAGGCGCGGCGGGATCGAGGCGTGCACCTCGATCAAGGAGGTGGCACCCTCCGCGAAGATCATCATGCTGACGATCAGCGACGAGGAGGCTGACCTCTACGACGCGATCAAGGCGGGTGCGACCGGGTACCTCCTGAAGGAGATCTCGACGGACGAGGTGGCCACGGCGATCCGGGCGGTGGCGGACGGCCAGTCGCAGATCAGCCCGTCGATGGCGTCGAAGCTGCTCACCGAGTTCAAGTCGATGATCCAGCGGACCGACGAGCGGCGGCTGGTGCCGGCGCCGAGGCTGACGGACCGGGAGCTGGAGGTCCTGAAGCTGGTGGCCACCGGCATGAACAACCGTGACATCGCCAAGCAGTTGTTCATCTCCGAGAACACGGTGAAGAACCACGTCCGCAACATCCTGGAGAAGCTGCAGCTGCACTCCCGGATGGAGGCCGTGGTCTACGCGATGCGCGAGAAGATCCTCGAAATCCGCTAGCCGCCTCCGTTCCAGACCTGCCGCGTCGGCCTGCCGTGCCGGCCGGGCCTGCCAGGCCGGTCAGCCCGGCTAGCCCGGCAGTGCCGCCAGCTCCGCCACGACGGCGGCGGCCTCCTGGGGGCTCTGGGCGCGCTCGACGCGGACCGCGTCGCAGCCGACCCACTCCGCCGCCTCCCGCAGGGCCTGCGCCATCGGGCGGGCGGCCTTCGGCGACGTCAGGGAGAGCTGGCGGGCGACCAGGGTCTTGCCCTCGCGGCCCGGGTCCACGCGGCCCTGGAGCAGGCCACCCGCGAGCAGCGGCATGGCGAAGTACCCGTGTATCCGCTTCGGCTTGGGGACGTACGCCTCCAGGCGGTGCGTGAAGCCGAAGATCCGCTCCGTGCGGGGGCGGTCCCAGACCAGCGAGTCGAAGGGGGAGAGCAGCGTCGTGCGGTGGCGGCCCCTGGGGGCCGTCGCGAGGGCCGCGGGGTCCGCCCACGCCTGCTTCGCCCAGCCCTCCACCGAGACGGGTACCAGCCCGGAGTCCGCGATCACCGCGTCGACCTGTTCGCCCTTGAGCCGGTGGTAGTCCGCGATGTCGGCGCGGGTGCCCAGGCCCAGTGACCGGCCGGCGAGGGCGACCAGGCGGCGCACGCACTCGCGGTCGTCCAGGTCGTCGTGGAGCAGTGCGTCGGGGACGGCGCGCTCGGGGAGGTCGTACACCCGCTTCCAGCCCCGGCGCTGGCTGCACACCACCTCGCCGGTGTCGAGCAGCCACTCCACGGCGATCTTGGTCTCGGACCACTCGAACCACTCGCCGCCGTTCTTGGCGCCGCCCAGCTCGGTCGAGGTCAGCGGGCCGTCGGCCCGGAGCCGGTCCAGGACCGCGCGCGTCGAGTGCTGCTTGTCCTGGAGGATGTGCCAGCGGTGGCCGCGCGCCCGGTTGGCCCGGCGGCGGAAGGCGAAATGCGGCCATTCCTCGATGGGGAGGATGCAGGCCGCGTGCGACCAGTACTCGAAGGCGTGGCGGTCGGACCAGTAGGCCTGCTCCACCGTGCTGCGGCCGACGGCGCCCAGGCGGGCGTACGGGATCAGTTCGTGCGAGCGGGCCAGGACCGAGATCGTGTCCAGCTGTACGGCGCCCAGGTGGCGCAGGACGCCGCGGACCCCGCCGCGGCGGTCGGGCGCCCCGAGGAAGCCCTGCGCGCGCAGGGCGATCCGGCGGGCCTCGTCGGCGGAGAGGGACACGGTCGGCGGCGGCAGGATCGTCATGCGCCGGAGCCTAGGCGGCGCCACTGACAGCGGGCTCGTACGGGAGGCGGGAGGGCAGGCCCAGGTCGGACGGGAGCAGCGCGCCGGCCCAGCAGTCCAGCAGCGCGCCGCCGTGTTCCATGCCGGCGCGCTGGACGCCCTCGATCAGGAAACCCGCCCGCTCGGCGACGGCGCGGGAGCCGTCGTTGCCGACCCCGGCGCGCCAGACCAGCCGTACGACGCCCGCCTCGGTGAACGCCCAGCGGACGGCGGCCCGCAGGGCCTCGGTCATGTAGCCGCGGCCCCGGTGACCGGCGACGGTCCAGTACCCGATCTCGTGGGTGTGCGCACCCGTCCGGTGCACGGCGAGCGTGGCGACGAGCGGGCCGTCCGCCCCGAGCCGGACGGCGAAGTTGTACGCGGTGTCCTCGCGCCACCCGGCCGGGACGCTCTGCGTCACGTACTCCTCCGCGTGCGCGGGCTCGTACGGGACGGGCACCGAGATCCAGCGCTGGATCTCGGGGTCCTGGCAGGCGGCGTGCACCTCGGCCGCGTCCCCGGGGGTGTGGGGGCGCAGCACGAGGCGTTCGGTGGTCAGCGTGATCGGCTCCATGGACCGGATTGTGCCGAGCGGCTAGCCGGCGGCCGACGGCAGGTAGGGGACCGCGGGGGTCAGGCCGAGGTCGGAGGGCAGCAGAGCGCCCACCCAGGAGTCGTGCACGGAGCCGGCGCGGTGCAGGGATGCCCGCAGGAGCCCTTCCATGCGGAAGCCCGCCTTCTCGGCGACGGCCCGCGAGCCGTCGTTGCCGACCTCGGCGCGCCACTCCAGGCGTACGGCGCCCAGCTGGGTGAAGGCCCAGCGGGCGACGGCGATGACGGCCTCGGTCATGTAGCCGTGCCCGCGGTGCTCCTTGGTCGCCCAGTAGCCGATCTCGTACGAGTTCGTCCCGAAGACCTCGTGCACGTGGACGCCGACGGCGGCGACCAGCGGGCCGCCGGGGCCGAGGCGGACGGCGAAGGAGTAGCCGGTGTCGTCGCGCCAGCCGCCCGGCACCAGCTCGCAGACGAAGCTGCGGGCGTGCACGCGCTCGTAGGGGGAGGGGACCATGGTCCAGCGCTGGATGTCCGGGTCCTGGGCGGCCGCGTACACCTCGTCCTCGTCGGAGGGGGCGAACGGCCTCAGTACGAGCCGGTCGGTGGTCAGTGTGGTGGGCTCCATGAACGGATTCTGCTGCCATCGCGCTTCGCCGGGCGAACACTTTTCGGGAATCTCGGGGAGGAAGCGGCACCTTCCGTGTCACCCGTACGTTCTCAATACGGGCACCCGCGCCCTCGCGGCTACGGCGGACCTCCCGGCGCGACCACGTCCTCGCTTACGATGGCCGTTACGGTGGGGCCCACCTGCCGTGCCCGTGTACGTACAGTGCCCAGGCCCGACCGGCAAGGAGACAAACCTCGGTGTCCGTCTTCAACAAGCTCATGCGTGCAGGCGAAGGCAAGATCCTGCGCAAACTGCACCGCATCGCGGACCAGGTCAACTCCATCGAAGAGGACTTCGTCAACCTCTCCGACGCCGAGTTGCGGGCGCTCACGGACGAGTACAAGCAGCGTTTCCAGGACGGCGAGAGCCTGGACGACCTGCTGCCCGAGGCCTTCGCGACGGTGCGCGAGGCCGCCAAGCGCGTCCTCGGCCAGCGTCACTACGACGTCCAGATCATGGGCGGCGCGGCGCTGCACCTCGGCTATGTGGCCGAGATGAAGACCGGTGAGGGCAAGACCCTCGTCGGCACCCTGCCCGCGTACCTGAACGCGCTGTCCGGCAAGGGCGTCCACCTGATCACGGTGAACGACTACCTCGCCGAGCGCGACTCCGAGCTGATGGGCCGGGTGCACAAGTTCCTCGGCCTGGAGGTCGGCTGCATCCTGGCGAACATGTCGCCGGCGCAGCGTCGCGAGCAGTACAACTGCGACATCACGTACGGCACGAACAACGAGTTCGGCTTCGACTACCTGCGCGACAACATGGCGTGGTCCCAGGACGAGCTCGTCCAGCGCGGCCACAACTTCGCCGTGGTCGACGAGGTCGACTCGATCCTCGTCGACGAGGCCCGTACCCCGCTGATCATCTCCGGTCCCGCCGACCAGGCCACGAAGTGGTACGGCGACTTCGCGAAGCTGGTCACCCGCCTGAAGAAGGGCGAGCCCGGCCAGCCGCTGAAGGGCATCGAGGAGACCGGCGACTACGAGGTCGACGAGAAGAAGCGCACCGTCGCCATCCACGAGGCCGGTGTCGCCAAGGTCGAGGACTGGCTCGGCATCGAGAACCTCTACGAGTCGGTGAACACCCCGCTCGTCGGCTACCTGAACAACGCCATCAAGGCGAAGGAACTGTTCAAGAAGGACAAGGACTACGTCGTCCTCGACGGCGAAGTCATGATCGTCGACGAGCACACCGGCCGTATCCTCGCCGGCCGCCGCTACAACGAGGGCATGCACCAGGCGATCGAGGCGAAGGAAGGGGTGGACATCAAGGACGAGAACCAGACCCTCGCGACGATCACCCTGCAGAACTTCTTCCGCCTCTACTCGAAGCTGTCGGGCATGACCGGTACGGCCATGACCGAGGCCGCCGAGTTCCACCAGATCTACAAGCTCGGTGTCGTCCCGATCCCGACCAACCGCGACATGGTCCGCAAGGACCAGCCGGACCTGATCTACCGGACCGAGGTCGCGAAGTTCGCCGCCGTCGTCGACGACATCGCGGAGAAGCACGAGAAGGGCCAGCCGATCCTCGTCGGTACGACGTCGGTCGAGAAGTCCGAGTACCTCTCCCAGCAGCTGTCCAAGCGTGGCATCCCGCACGAGGTGCTCAACGCCAAGCAGCACGACCGTGAGGCGACGATCGTCGCCCAGGCCGGCCGCCGGGGCGCCGTCACCGTCGCCACGAACATGGCCGGCCGTGGTACCGACATCAAGCTCGGCGGCAACCCGGACGACCTCGCCGAGGCCGAGCTGCGCCAGCGCGGCCTTGACCCGGAGGAGCACATCGAGGAGTGGGCGCACGCCCTGCCCGAGGCGCTCACCAGGGCCGAGGCGGCCGTGAAGGCCGAGTTCGAGGAGGTCAAGGAGCTCGGCGGGTTGTACGTGCTGGGCACCGAGCGTCACGAGTCGCGCCGTATCGACAACCAGCTGCGCGGCCGCTCCGGCCGACAGGGCGACCCGGGCGAGTCCCGCTTCTACCTGTCGCTGGGCGACGACCTGATGCGCCTGTTCAAGGCGCAGATGGTCGAGCGCGTCATGGCGATGGCCAACGTGCCGGACGACGTGCCGATCGAGAACAAGATGGTGACGCGCGCGATCGCGTCGGCCCAGTCGCAGGTGGAGACCCAGAACTTCGAGACGCGCAAGAACGTCCTGAAGTACGACGAGGTCCTCAACAGCCAGCGTGAGGTCATCTACCGCGAGCGCCGCCGTGTCCTGGAGGGCGAGGACCTCCAGGAGCAGGTCCGCTTCATGATGGACGACACGATCGACGCGTACATCGCGGCCGAGACGGTCGAGGGCTTCGCCGAGGAGTGGGACCTGGAGCGCCTGTGGGGCGCCTTCAAGCAGCTCTACCCGGTGAAGGTCACCATCGATGAGCTGGAGGAGGCCGCGGGCGACCGGGCGGGCATCACCGCCGAGTTCATCGCGGAGTCCATCAAGGACGACATCCACGAGCAGTACTCGGCGCGTGAGAAGACGCTCGGTTCCGACATCATGCGCGAGCTGGAGCGGCGCGTGGTGCTGTCGGTGCTGGACCGCAAGTGGCGTGAGCACCTGTACGAGATGGACTACCTGCAGGAGGGCATCGGCCTGCGGGCGATGGCCCAGAAGGACCCGCTGGTCGAGTACCAGCGCGAGGGCTTCGACATGTTCAACGCCATGCAGGACGGCATCAAGGAGGAGTCCGTCGGCTACCTGTTCAACCTGGAGGTCCAGGTCGAGCAGCAGGTCGAGGAGGTTCCGGTGCAGGACGCGGCGCCGTCGCTGACGAAGGAACCGGCGGGTGCGATGGCCCGTCCGGAGATCCGGGCGAAGGGGCTGGACGCTCCGCAGCGGCCGGACCGGCTGCACTTCTCGGCGCCGACCGTCGACGGTGAGGGCGGTGTGGTCGAGGGCGACTTCGAGTCCGACGGCGCCGGTGACGGTGACGGGATGACGCGGGCGGAGCGCCGCAAGGCCCAGAAGGCCGCCGGCGGGCGTCGCCGCAAGAAGTAGCCCCGCTCGCTGGGGTCGAGTCACCGGCCGGGGCCGGACACCGTACGTGGTGTCCGGCCCCGGCCGCGTTGTGCCGGTGCCGGTGCCGGTGCCGGTGCCGGTGCTGGTGTCCCGGCCTCGGGCGTCGAGGGCCGCCTCTTGGGGATCAGGGGCGCGGGCCCTGGATCTCGATCGCCGCGCAGCGCCAGCGCAGGTCCGGGCCCTGTTCCAGGCGGAAGGCCATCGCCGTCATGCGGTCGCCGGTGGCGATGCGGGCGAAGGCCTCGATGACGCCGGGGCCCGGGGTGAAGCGACCGCACCGGCGGACGACCGGGCGCGGGCGGCCCTGCCCGGCCCCTCCCCGGCCCGAAGGGCGAGGGGAGGGGCCGCAGGGAGCGAGGGTGACCAACTGCTGGTAGGCCGGGCCGACGGTGTGGCCGAGGAGCGAATGGACCGGCCGCAGGCCGCTGACGACCGCCAGGAGGCGTTCGGCGAACCAGTGGTGCGGGCCGAGCCGCAGGGCCCGCGGCGGGGCCGCCGGGCGCCGGGTGTCCGACCGCCCGGCCGGCCGGGTCCGGGACGACTGGCCGCCGGTCCGGCGGCGTGCCGCCTCGCCGCCGATCGTGCCGCGCATCGTGGTGTCCATCGCGATCTGCCCCCGTACAGGCCGGGCCCGGAGCGGTACCGGGCGGTAACTTGATGGGGATCTTCTACGGTCGGCGAACACGCTCCGCAACCGTCCGATCACCCCCGCCCCCGACCGGGCCCGTTCACCTATCCGAGTGCCCGGCGCTGCCGCCGAGGCCGCGGCGGCAGGCCCGGAAGGACCGGGGTGGACGGCCGCGGGTCCCGCTGCGGCACCCCGAAGGGGGACGAAGGCCGTCACCCGGAGGGGACTCCCCACCACCGGACCGAGTCCGGGCGCAGCCACCCGAAGCCGGGAAGGCCCCCGGGGCCGGCCGTCCGTCTCCCGGTGGCGGCGCGGGCGGTCGTATCCTGAGGACGTTTCCGACTACCGAAAGCAGCCGGCCATGCGCGTGTACGTCCCCCTGACCCTCCCCGGGCTCGCCGAGGCGCACAAGGCGGGTGAGCTGGGCCCCGCCCCGCTGCGTGCGTACGCCGTCACGCCCGGCCTGCGCGAGTGGTACGTGTCGGACGACATCGAGGAGCTGGAGTACGCGGCCCTCAGCCGCGCCGCCGCCGCCTCCCTGCGGCTGATCGCCGCCGACCCGGCGGCCCCGCGCAGGCGGGTCGTCGTCGCCCTGGACGTCGCCGACAAGGCCGCCACCGTCACGCCCGGGGTCGACGAGGCCGCCCTCGGCCAGGTCGCCCTCGCCGACTCCGTACGGCTCACCGTGGCCGCCGCCGTGCACGTCGACGCCGACGACGCCGAAGAGGACGTGGCCGCCGCCGCGGCCGCCGTCGACGCGGCCGACGCCGGGGACGACGACGCGCAGTTCACCGTCGACGGCGCCGAGGACCACGAGCTGCTGTGGTTCGGCGTGCAGGAGATTCCGGGGCTGCTCAAGTGACGCACATAGTCTGGGACTGGAACGGCACCCTCCTCCACGACATCGACGCCGTGATAGCCGCGACCAATGCCTCCTTCGCCGAGTTCGGCTTCCCGCCGATCACCCTGGAGACCTACCGCGAGCTGTACGTCGTACCGGTGCCCAAGTTCTACGAGCGCCTCATGGGCCGGCTGCCCACCGAGGAGGAGTGGCTGGTCATGGACGACACGTTCCACCGGCACTACTGGGTCGCCGCCGAGGACGCCGGGCTCGCCGAGGGAGCCCGGGAGTTGCTCCGGGACTGGCAGCGGGGCGGGCTCACCCAGTCGCTGCTCTCCCTGGCGCCCCACGACAAGCTCGTGCCGCTGGTACGGTTCCACGGCATCGAGGGGCACTTCCTGCGCGTCGACGGGCGGACCGGTCCCTCCCACACCAGCAAGGCAGGGCATCTCGTACGCCACCTGGCCGCCATGGACGGGACGGGTGTGACCGCAGAACGTACGGTCCTCATCGGAGACGCCGTGGACGACGCGCTCGCCGCGGCCCACGTCGGCGCCCGGGCCGTGCTCTACACGGGCGGCTCGCACAGCCGCAGCAGTCTCGAATCAGCCGGTGTCCCCGTCGTCGACACCCTGGCAGACGCCGTTCGGGCAGCTCGCGAGCTGTCCGAATAGGGACTGGACACGCCAGTGCACGGACTGCTCGTCCCGTCGCTGGCCAGAGTGTCAAAGTTCTACCCCAAGATTTGTACAGAAGCAGTGCATGACGACCTGGGGGTGGGGCGAGATAGCCTTGTACCCGTGATCAGCGCGATAGTCATCGGGGGCACTGGAGCCTCCGGCCTGCGCCCGGCGCACAACCGTGCCCGGGCCTTCGCTGATTTCCGCCGCCGGGACCTCTCGCCGATCATGGCTGATTCCCTCCCGGCCGGCCTTCTCGACGGCATAGCGTCGATCCCGGACGGACATCCCGCCTCGCGGCGCTACGCCTTTCCTTCCTTCATCTACGTCACGCAATGGCGCGCGACAGGAGCCAGAGGACATGCAGACCAAGCTGGACGAAGCAAAGGCCGAGCTGCTCGCGCGGGCGGCCCGGGTAGCTGAGAACAGCCCGGCCGGGGGGCTACTTCCGACTGGGTCCGAGCAGGGGGAGCATCCCGACCGGGACACAGTGCTCGCCTACCTCCAGCGCTACTACCTGCACACCGCCCCCGAGGACCTGTTGGACCGGGACCCGGTCGACGTGTTCGGTGCGGCGCTCTCGCACTACCGGCTGGCGGAGAACCGCCCGCAGGGCACCGCGAGCGTGCGCGTGCACACGCCCACCGTCGAGGAGAACGGCTGGACCTCCAGCCACTCCGTCGTCGAGGTCGTCACGGACGACATGCCCTTCCTGGTCGACTCCGTCACCAACGAGCTGTCCCGCCAGGGCCGCGGCATCCACGTCGTGATCCACCCGCAGGTCGTCGTCCGCCGTGACGTCACCGGCAAGCTGATCGAGATCCTCGGTCCCGACTGCGACGCGCACGGTCCCCGTACCGCGCGCCCCCACGACTCCCTCGTGGAGTCCTGGATCCACGTCGAGATCGACCGCGAGACCGACCGCGCCGACCTCAAGCAGATCAACGGCGATCTGCTGCGCATCCTGTCCGACGTGCGTGAGTCCGTCGAGGACTGGGAGAAGATGCGCGACGCCGCGCTGCGCATCGCCGAAGGCCTGCCCGACGAGCCGACCGCCCCGGACCTGCGCGAGTACGAGCTCGAAGAGGCCCGCGAGCTGCTGCGCTGGCTCTCCGACGACCACTTCACCTTCCTCGGCTACCGCGAGTACAACCTCGTCGACGGCGACGCCCTCGCGGCCGTCCCCGGCACCGGCCTCGGCATCCTGCGCTCCGACCCGCACCACAGCGGCAAGGACGACGGCCACCCCGTCTCGCCGTCCTTCAACCGGCTGCCCGCCGACGCGCGCGCCAAGGCCCGCGAGCACCGCCTGCTGGTGCTGACCAAGGCCAACAGCCGCTCCACCGTGCACCGCCCCTCGTACCTCGACTACGTGGGCGTCAAGAAGTTCGACGCCGACGGCAACGTCGTCGGCGAGCGCCGCTTCCTCGGCCTGTTCTCCTCCGCCGCGTACACCGAGTCCGTGCGCCGCGTCCCGGTCGTCCGCCGCAAGGTCGCCGAGGTCCTGGAGCGGGCCGGTTTCGCGCCGTCCAGCCACGACGGCCGCGACCTGCTGCAGATCCTGGAGACGTACCCGCGCGACGAGCTGTTCCAGACGCCCGTCGACCAGCTCCAGTCGATCGTCACCTCCGTCCTGTACCTCCAGGAACGCCGCCGGCTGCGGCTGTACCTGCGCCAGGACGAGTACGGCCGCTACTACTCGGCGCTCGTCTACCTGCCGCGGGACCGCTTCACCACCGGCGTCCGGCTGCGCCTGATGGACATCCTGAAGGAGGAGCTGGGCGGCATCAGCGTCGACTTCACGGCCTGGAACACCGAGTCGATCCTCTCGCGCATCCACTTCGTCGTCCGCGTCCCGCAGGGCAAGGAACTGCCCGTCCTCACCGACTCCGACGTCGAGCGCATCGAGGGCCGTCTGGTCGACGCCGCCCGCTCCTGGGCCGACGGCTTCGGCGAGGCCCTGGTCGCCGAGCTCGGAGAGGAGCGCGCCGCCGAGCTGCTGCGCAAGTACGGCACCTCGTTCCCCGAGGGCTACAAGGCCGACCACTCGCCGCGCGCCGCCGTCGCCGACCTCTGCCACCTGGAGCGGCTCTCCGCCAGCGACCGCCCGTTCGCGCTCTCGCTGTACGAGCCGGTCGGCGCGGCCCCCGGCGAGCGCCGCTTCAAGATCTACCGCACCGGCGAGCAGGTCTCGCTCTCCGCGGTCCTGCCGGTGCTGCAGCGCCTGGGCGTCGAGGTCACCGACGAGCGCCCGTACGAGCTGCGCCGCACCGACCGGGTCAGCGCCTGGATCTACGACTTCGGTCTGCGGATGCCCGTCGCCGGTACCGGCGACGGCGCGGCGACGTCCAACTACGCCGGCGACGACGCCCGTGAGCGCTTCCAGGAGGCCTTCGCGGCCGTATGGACCGGCAAGGCGGAGAACGACAACTTCAACACCCTGGTGCTGAGCGCCGGGCTGACCTGGCGGCAGGCCGTGGTCCTGCGCGCGTACGCCAAGTACCTGCGCCAGGCGGGCTCCACCTTCAGCCAGGACTACATGGAGGACACCCTCCGCAACAACGTCCACACCACCCGGCTACTGGTCTCGCTGTTCGAGGCCCGGATGTCGCCCGCACGGCAGACCGCCGGGACCGAGCTCATCGACGCCATGCTGGAGGAGCTGGACGGGGCACTGGACCAGGTCGCCTCGCTCGACGAGGACCGGATCCTGCGGGCCTTCCTCACCCTCATCAAGGCGACGCTGCGGACCAACTTCTTCCAGGAGGCCCGGGGCTTCGAGTGGCACGACTACGTGTCGATGAAGTTCGATCCCCAGGCCATCCCGGACCTACCGGCGCCCCGCCCGGCGTACGAGATCTGGGTGTACTCGCCGCGGGTCGAGGGCGTGCACCTGCGCTTCGGCAAGGTCGCGCGCGGTGGTCTGCGCTGGTCCGACCGGCGTGAGGACTTCCGCACGGAGATCCTCGGCCTGGTCAAGGCGCAGATGGTGAAGAACACGGTGATCGTGCCGGTCGGCGCCAAGGGCGGCTTCGTCGCCAAGCAGCTCCCGGACCCGTCCGTGGACCGTGACGCATGGCTCGCCGAGGGCATCGCCTGCTACCGCACCTTCATCTCGGCGCTGCTCGACATCACCGACAACCTGGTGGCGGGCGAGGTCGTGCCGCCGCAGGACGTGGTCCGCCACGACGGGGACGACACGTACCTCGTCGTCGCCGCCGACAAGGGCACCGCGACGTTCTCGGACATCGCCAACGAGGTCGCCGTCTCGTACAACTTCTGGCTCGGCGACGCCTTCGCCTCCGGCGGCTCGGCCGGTTACGACCACAAGGGCATGGGCATCACCGCCCGCGGTGCGTGGGAGTCGGTCAAGCGGCACTTCCGCGAGCTGGGCCACGACACCCAGACGCAGGACTTCACCGTCGTCGGCGTCGGCGACATGTCCGGCGACGTCTTCGGCAACGGCATGCTGCTCTCCGAGCACATCCGCCTGGTCGCGGCCTTCGACCACCGGCACATCTTCATCGACCCGGACCCGGACGCGGCCACCTCCTACGCCGAGCGCCGCCGCCTGTTCGAGCTGCCGCGTTCCTCGTGGGCCGACTACGACACCTCGCTGATCTCGGCGGGCGGCGGCATCCACCCGCGTTCCGCGAAGGCCGTCCCGGTCACCGCGCCGATGCGCGCGGCCCTCGGCATCGAGGCGGGCATCACCAAGATGACCCCGGCCGAGCTGATGCAGGCGATCCTCAAGGCCCCCGTGGACCTGGTGTGGAACGGCGGCATCGGTACGTACGTCAAGGCCACGGCCGAGACGCACGCGGACGTCGGCGACAAGGCCAACGACGCCATCCGCGTCAACGGCTCCGACGTACGGGCCAAGGTCATCGGCGAGGGCGGCAACCTGGGTCTGACCCAGCTCGGCCGGATCGAGTTCGCCCGCTCCGGCGCCGACGGCGAGGGCGGCAAGATCAACACCGACGCCATCGACAACAGCGCGGGCGTGGACACCTCCGACCACGAGGTGAACATCAAGATCCTGCTCAACGCGGTCGTCGCGGACGGCGACATGACCGTCAAGCAGCGCAACAAGCTGCTCGCCGAGATGACCGACGAGGTCGGCGGTCTGGTGCTGCGCAACAACTACGCGCAGAACACGGCGCTCGCGAACGGCGCGGCGCAGGCCGCCAGCCTGCTCCACGCGCAGCAGCGCTTCATGCGCCGCCTGGAGGGCGCGGGGCTGCTCAACCGGGAGCTGGAGTTCCTGCCCACCGACCGGCAGATCCGTGAACTGCTCAGCAACGGCAGGGGCCTTACCCAGCCGGAGCTGGCCGTCCTGTTCGCCTACACCAAGATCACGGTGGCGGACGAGCTGATCGCCACCGGGCTGCCGGACGACCCGTACCTGCGCCGCCTGCTCTTCGCCTACTTCCCGGCCGCCCTGCGCGAGAAGTTCCCCGAGCAGGTCGACGGGCACGCGCTGCGTCGGGAGATCATCACCACGCTCCTGGTCAACGACACGGTCAACACGGGTGGTTCGACCTTCCTGCACCGCCTGCGCGAGGAGACCGGCGCCTCCACGGAGGAGATCGTCCGGGCGCAGCTCGCGGCCCGCGAGATCTTCGGCCTGGCCGAGGTGTGGGACTCGGTCGAGGCCCTCGACAACAAGGTCGCGGCCGCCGTCCAGACCCGGATCCGGCTGCACTCGCGGCGCCTGGTCGAGCGCGGTACGCGCTGGCTGCTGAACAACCGGCCGCAGCCGCTCCAGATCACCGAGACCATCGACTTCTTCGCGGAGCGGGTCGGGAACGTCTGGACCGAGCTGCCGAAGCTGCTGCGCGGTGCCGACCTGGAGTGGTACCAGTCGATCATGGACGAGCTGACGGGCGAGGGTGTCCCGGAGGAACTGGCGGCCAAGGTCGCCGGCTTCTCCTCGGCCTTCCCGACGCTCGACGTCGTCGCGACCGCGGACCGCACCGGTGTGGCTCCGCTGGACGTCGCCGAGGTCTACTACGACCTCGCCGACCGCCTCGACATCACCCAGCTGATGGACCGGATCATCGAGCTGCCGCGGGCCGACCGCTGGCAGTCCATGGCCCGCGCCTCCATCCGCGAGGACCTGTTCGCGGCGCACGCGGCCCTGACCGCCGACGTGCTGTCGGTGGGCGACGGCAGCTCGACTCCCGAGGAGCGCTTCCAGGCGTGGGAGGAGAAGAACGCGGCGATCATCGGGCGGGCCCGGACGACCCTGGACGAGATCCGGGGCTCGGACGACTTCGACCTGGCGAACCTGTCGGTGGCGATGCGGACGATGCGCAGCCTGCTGCGCGCGCACAGCTGAACCCGCTGAGCACAAGGCCCCGGCCCCCGGATCACTCCGGGGCCGGGGCCTTCGGCTTGCGCGGCCGCCTTGTGCGTGGCGGGTGTCCCCTAGCCCCTGGTGAAGGCCTCGTACGCGTCGCAGACCTCGGCGGAGGGGCCGTCCATGCGCAGGACGCCCGACTCCAGCCAGATCGCGCGGTCGCAGGTCTCGCGGACCGTGTTGATGCCGTGGCTGACGAGGAAGACGGTGCCCGCGCGCTCGCGGAGTTCCTCGATGCGGGCCTGGCTGCGCCGCTGGAAGGCGGCGTCGCCCGTGGCCAGGGCCTCGTCGATCATCAGCACGTCGTGGTCCTTGGCGGCGGCGATGGAGAACCGCAGCCGGGCGCCCATGCCGGAGGAGTACGTACGCATGGGCAGGGAGATGAAGTCGCCCTTCTCGTTGATGCCGGAGAAGTCGACGATGTCCTGGTAGCGCTCGTGGACCTGCTGCCTGGACATGCCCATCGCGAGGCCGCCGAGGATGACGTTGCGTTCGCCGGTCAGGTCGTTCATCAGGGCCGCGTTCACGCCGAGGAGCGAGGGCTGGCCGTGCGAGTAGACCGCGCCGCGGGCCACCGGCTGGAGGCCGGCGATGGCTTTGAGCAGGGTGGACTTGCCCGAGCCGTTGGAGCCGATGAGGCCGATGGCCTCGCCCTTGTACGCGGTGAAGCTGACGCCCTTGACGGCGTGCACCTCGCGCACGCCGGGGGCGGGCTTGCGGGAGAAGATCCGGCTGAGCGCGGCGGTGGCGCCGCCCTTGCGGCCGCCCGCGTGGACCTTGTAGACGACGTGGACCTCGTCCGCGATCACCGTGGGGACGCGGGTCTTGGTTGCGGTGTCAGCCACGGCCGTACTCCTCCTCAGCCTTCCAGAAGTAGATGAATCCGCCGACGCCGGCGAGCAGGGCCCAGCCGATGGAGATCGGCCACACGTGGTGCGGGAGCGAGTGCGCCTCGAAGCTGTCGATCAGTGCGAAGCGCATCAGGTCGATGTAGACGGCCGCCGGGTTGAGCCCCAGCATCATCGACACCCAGTGCGGCAGGTGGTCGGTCTTGAGCATCGAGTCGATGGACCACATGACGCCCGATGAGTACATCCAGGTGCGCAGGATGAACGGCATCAGCTGGCTGACGTCCGGGTTCTTGCTGCCGATGCGGGCCAGCACCATCGCGCAGCCGGCGGCGAAGAGGGCCGTCAGCAGGAGGGCCGGGACGGCCAGGAACCAGGACAGGGCGGGTGTCTGGCCGAAGGCGAGCAGCAGGACGACCAGGGCGCCCATGGTGACGAGCAGCTGCTGGAAGAGCTGGATGACGGTGGACAGGGGCAGGCTCGCGCGGGGGAAGTGCAGGGCGCGGACCAGGCCGAGGTTGCTGTGGACGGCGCGGGTGCCGGCGTTGATGGAGCTGCCGATGAAGTCCCAGACGAAGACGCCGGTGATCAGGAACGGCACGTAGTCGGGCACGTCGTGGCTGGCCTGCATGACGATGCCGAAGATGAAGTAGTAGACCGCCGCATTGAGCAGCGGGGTCACCAGGTGCCAGACCTGGCCGAGCTTCGCCGTGCTGTACGTGGCCTGCATGCGGGCCGTCGCGTAGGCGGTGACGAAGTGGCGGCGGCCCCAGAGCTGCGCGATGTAGCGGGGGAGCGTGGGGCGGGCGCCGCTGAGGGTCAGGCCGTGGGCGGCTGCCAGCTCCGCGGGGGTCGCGGGAGCGGGTGAGGTCTTGGTTGCGGTCGCGGTGGTCACAAGGGTCGCTTTCGCCGGGGTCGGGGCGGGTGGCGATGGGACGGGTCCGTATCGTCGCTACGGTGAGATTAGGCTGCGACGCGTCGGAACGCAACCGTATCGTCGTGACGCGCAAAGCTATGCTGTGTGCATGACCACGGAGCCTGCCGCCGCCACCCCCGCCCGCCGTGCCCCCGCCGGGGCCGCCGTCCTGCGCGAGGACGTGACCGAGGCGATCCGGGAGGCGGTGATCGAGGAACTGGCCGCGGTCGGCTTCTCCCGGATGTCCATCGAGGGCATCGCACGGCGGGCCGGGGTCGGGAAGACCGCGGTCTACCGGCGGTGGAAGTCGAAGCTGCACCTGGTCCTGGACCTGGTGGGCGCCTTCGCGGCCGACGGCCTGCCGGTGCCGGAGACGGGGTCGCTGTACGGGGACGTACGGGCCCTGCTGGAGGTCATGTCCCACGTGCTGCGGCACCCGGTGGCCTCGGCGGTGATCCCCGACCTGCTGGTCGAGGCGGCGCGCAATCCCGAGATCGCGGACGCGGTGCGCGGCGCGCTGCTGGACGGGCAGCGGCGGATGGCGGAGGGGATCGTCTCCGGCGCGGTCGCGCGGGGCGAGCTGCCGGAGGGCATCGACCCGGGGCGGGCGCTCGATCTGGCGATCGGGCCGCTGTACTGGCGGCAGGTGGTCGTCCGCGACGCCTTCCCCGCCGGCTACCTGGACGAGCTGGCCCGCTCGGTCGTCGCGGGCCTGCGGGCCGCCTGACGCCTGCGCCCCGGCAGCTGCCCCGGCAGTCGGCCCAACAGGTGGCCCGCGGCCGTTACGGCCGGACCGGGGCCAGGGCCGGGGTCGGGGCCGGCGCCGCGGGGGTGGGGCGGCGGTCCCCCAGGGGGACGACCGGCGGGAGCGGGGCGGACTGGCCCAGGAAGACATGGCGCACGACGCGCTCGGCCGCGTGCCCGTCGTCGTACGCGCAGAAGCGGGTGCGGAAGGCGGACCGCAGCTGGGCGGAGCGCGAGCCCTGCCAGTGGCCGGTGGCGAAGATGTCCACGAGCTCGTCCTCCGTGCGGGCGATCGCCCCCGGAGGGCAGGAGCGGAGGTCGAAGTAGGTGCCGCGGGCGGCCTCGTACGCCTCCCAGTCGTCCGCGTGGATCACGATCGGCCGGTCCAGCGCCGCGTAGTCGAACATCAGGGACGAGTAGTCCGTCACCAACGCGTCCGAGGCCAGGCAGAGTTCCTCCACCGAGGGGTACGAGGAGACGTCGATCAGGCGGGGGTGCGGGTCGCGGGCGGCCGCCGGGGCGTCCGCGTACGTCAGGTGCGTGCGCACCAGCAGCGTGAAGCGCGGCCCGAGATCGCGCAGCACCCGCTCGAAGTCCAGGTGGTCCGGCCGGCTGCGCCGGTAGTCGCGGTGCGTGGGCGCGTACAGGACCGCCGTCGAGCCCGGCGCGATACCGAGCCGCTCGCGGAGGTCGAGGACGTCCGCCTGGGTGGCGCGGTGGAACACGTCGTTGCGCGGGTAGCCGTATTCGAGCGTGGTGTAGGAGGACGGCACGGCCTTCTCCCAGACCAGCGTGGAGTGCCGGTTCGCGGAGAGCAGGTAGTCCCACTGGTCGGCGCCCCGCAGCAGGCCCGCGAAGTCCGTGGTCGGGGTGGCCGCCGGCCGGTCCTGGAGATCGAGGCCGACCCGCTTGAGCGGGGTCCCGTGCTGGGTCTGGACCAGGATCTGGCCGGGGCGCTTGACCAGACTGCGCTCGAAGTTGACGTTCGTGACCAGGTACGTGGCCCTGGCGAGGGCCGACCAGTACGCCGCCGAGCCCGGGCGCAGCGCCGCCGTCTGACGCGGCAGGGTCGCCGCGTGCGCCGGGTCGCAGATCCACGCCGTCCGCATCCGGGGCGCCAGCTCCCGCAGCTTCGCCTCGATCGCCGCCGGGTTGCAGGCGTAACCGCCGTGCCAGTACGCGGAGAAGACCGCCAGCTCCGGGCGCAGGGGCAGGAGCCGCTGGATCCGGTAGTGGAGGCGCAGAGCGGTCTCGCGCAGCCCCCGCCAGAGGGCCGAGCCGCCGCGCCCCGCCGCCGGCGCCGCCGAGCGCAGGACCGACAGCAGCCGGTACGTGCGCCGGGTGCCCAGCCGCATCAGGGTGTGCCGCACGCGGTCGGTCCGGGACAGGGGAAGCGGCAGCGCGCTCGCGCCGCCCGGGGCCCGGTGGCGGCGCAGCAGGGCGCAGGCCCGGCCGAAGAACTCGGGCCGGCTCGCGCGCGGGAGCCGGCGCGGGTCGGCGTACAGGGCGCAGAAGTGCTCGGCCATCCGCCGGTGCACGGCGGGGCGCCAGCGCTCCAGCTCGGGACGGCCGGCGAGGTAGCCGAAGACCCGGTCGTACTGGTCGAAGATGTCCAGGTGGCGGCGGCTGCAGGTGGTCAGGATCGACCCCGTGCGCCGCTGGCGGTAGTGCACGCAGACCCGGTCCAGGACGGCGACGGACTCCGCGGCCAGCAGCGCCGGGTAGGTCCAGGGGGTGTCCTCGTACAAGCCGGGCGGGAAGGTGAAGCCCTCGCGCTCCACGTACTCGCGGCGGTAGGCCTTGTTCCACACCACCATCAGCATGCCGAGCAGGGTCGGACGGTCGGCGAGGCGGAAGCTGGCCGGGCCCTCCTCGGACAGCCGGTGCGAGAGGCGGTTGCGCACCAGTTCGCCGGTCCAGAAGGTGCGCGCGTAGTCGTAGACCAGGACATCGGGGGAGCCGGTGGCCTTGAGCCGGTCGGTGACGGCCTGCAGGGCGCCCGGGGCCAGGGTGTCGTCGCCGTCGAGGAAGACCAGGTAGTCGCCCGTGGCCCGGGCCAGGCCCGCGTTGCGGGCCGGGCCCAGCCCGAGGTTGTGCGCCAGGTGCACCGCGGTGACCCGGGGGTCGCGGGCCGCGTACTCGTCGATGATCGAGCCGCAGGCGTCCGGGGACGCGTCGTCGACCGCGATCAGCTCCAGATCCGGGTACGACTGCGTCAGGACCGAGTCCAGACTCTCCTGGAGGTACGCCTGGACCTTGTACGCGGGCACGATGACGCTGAACCGGGGCACGGCACATCCAGGGGTCGGCGGGCGGGCATGCAGGCATCTGGCCCAGCAACCCCCGGCGTGGCGATCGGGTTACGCAGTGTGCGGCAATCGGGTTACACAGTGTCAACACCCACGTCGGTCACTTGATCGCGCCCGCCATCACCCCCGAGACGAACTGCCGCTGGAAGGCGAAGAAGACGACGAGCGGCACCACCATCGACAGGAACGCGCCGGGCGCCAGCACGTCGATGTTGTTCCCGAACTGCCGGACCTGCTGCTGGAGTGCGACCGTGACCGGCGGGTGCGCCGAGTCCGCGAAGACGAGCGCGACCAGCATGTCGTTCCACACCCACAGGAACTGGAAGATGCCGAGCGAGGCGATCGCCGGACCGCCCAGCGGAAGCACCACCCGCGTGAACAGCCGCAGTTCGCCCGCGCCGTCCAGGCGCGCCGCCTCCAGCAGTTCGCGCGGGATCTGCGCGAAGAAGTTCCGCAGCAGGAACACGGCGAAGGGCAGCCCGAAGGCGGTGTGGAACAGGACCACGCCCGCGGTGGTCTCGAACAGCCCGATGGAGCCGAAGAGTTCGGAGACCGGGATCAGCGCCACCTGAACGGGGACGACCAGCAGCCCGACGACGACCAGGAAGAGCCAGTCCCGTCCGGGGAACTCCAGCCAGGCGAAGGCGTATCCGGCGAACGCTCCCAGTACGAGGACGAGCAGGGTCGCCGGGACGGCGATCGCGACCGTGCTCAGCAGCGAGCCGGTGATCGTGTCGTTGGCCAGCAGCCGCTCGTAGTTGTCGGCCGTCAGCCGTGACGGCGCGGTCAGCACCTGCCACCAGCCGCCCTTGTTGAGGTCGGTGGGGGAGAGGAAGGAGGAGAGGAGCAGGCCGAGGGTGGGCAGCAGCCAGAAGAGCGCGGCCGCGACCAGGAAGACGCGCACCAGGCCGCTCGCGGCGAGCTTGGCGAAGCCGGCCCGGCCCGCGGCCCGTCGGCCGGCCGCGGGCGCGGCTGCCACCGGCGGCGCCACCGTCGCTGCGGCCGTCGCCATCGGGTCCGGCATCCGGTGGGAACCGCTCATCGGGACCCCTCCTTGCGCAGCCTACGGATGTTCACCAGCATCACCGGGACCACCAGCACCAGCAGGAGGACGGCGATCGCGCTGCCCAGGCCCGGATCGGCGTCCGTGCCGAAGGAGGTCCGGTACAGCTGGAGCGCGAGCACGTTCGCGTCGTCCTGGACCGCTCCCGGCGCGATCACGAAGACCAGGTCGAAGATCTTCATGACGTTGATGACGAGGGTGACGAGCACGACCGCCAGGACGGGCCCCAGCAGCGGCACGGTGATCCGGCGGAACACCTGCCACTCGTTCGCCCCGTCCACGCGCGCCGCCTCCAGCAGCTCCCGCGGTACGGCGGCCAGCCCGGCCCCGATCAGCACCATCGCGAACCCGGCCCACATCCACACGTACGCCCCGATGACCGCCGGGGTGACGAGCGTCGGGCCGAGCCACTGCACTCCCCCGTACGCCTCCTGGAAGTTCACCGCGGGCAGGCGCAGCCGCGCCCCGTCGGCCTTCTCGGACAGGGTGAAGGTGCCGTCGGCGCGGGCCGTCGCCGCATCGACCACCTTGCCGTCCTTGACCGCCTCGATCCGCATCCCGGCGAAGGCCTGCTCGGTGGGGTCGACCGCGTTCGTACGGCCGCCCCCGCCGCGGGTGAAGTCCTGCCAGGCCGTCCCGGTGACCTTGCCGGGCTCGGCGGGAGCGGCCTTGGCCGTACGGGTCCCCTCGGGCAGCGCCTCCGGGGCCACGCCGACCAGCGGGAGCAGCACCGGGATGCCCGCCCGTACGGGATCCCGGGTCACGAAGGCGCCCGCGCCGGCGTCCGTTAGCGGGGAGTCCCGGCCCGGGCGGGCCTTGGGGAAGGCCGAGGACTCCGCGAAGGTGTCGTGGATCCCGACCCAGACCGCGTTCGCGACGCCCCGGTCGGGGTCGTGGTCGTAGACGAGACGGAAGATGATGCCCGCCGCCAGCATGGAGATCGCCATCGGCATGAACACCAGCAGCTTGAACGCCGTTCCCCAGCGCACCCGTTCGGTGAGCACCGCGAAGATCAGGCCGAGGGCGGTCGCCGTGGTCGGGGCGAGCACCACCCACAGCGCCGTGTTCTTCAGCGCGGTGCGGATCGTGGGGTCGCGCAGGATCTCCCGGTAGTTGTCGCCGCCGACGAAGCCGGACCCGGAGCGGTCGAAGAAGCTGCGGTAGACCGAGTAGCCGATCGGATGCACGACCAGCGCCCCGAGCAGCACGAGAGCCGGCAGGAGGAACGCCGCCGCGACCAGGCGGCGGCGCCTGGCCTCGGCGTCGCGGGCGGTGTTCTTCACTGTGTTCCGCACGGCTCCGGTGACCTTGGCCGTCACCGGGATCAGTTCCCGTAGGCCTTGGCCGCGTCCGCCTCCAGTCTGGCCTGGGTGCCCGCCACGTCCGACGGGTTCGCCAGGAAGTCCTGCAGAGCCTTCCACTCACCGGCGCCCGGGGTCCCGCCGAAGGCCGCCGGAGCCTGGTCCGACATGTCGAAGCGGAAGTCGTCGCCCGCCGCGATCAGTGACTTCGCGATGCCCCGCTGGATGTCGTTGGGGTAGGCGGCCGGATCGACCCCCTTGTTCGGGGATACGAAACCGCCCTCGCGGGCCTGGATCTCCGCCGCGTCCGGCGAGGCCAGGAACGTCAGCAGCGCCTGCGCGCCCTTCGACGGCTTCAGCGCGACGGCCACGTCACCGCCCGAGACCACCGGCGCCTTGCCGCCGACCGTCGGGAAGGGGAAGACGAGGGCGTCCTTGCCCACCTTCGCCTCGGTCTGCGCGATGTTCACCGCGACGAAGTCGCCCTCGAAGACCATCGCGGCCGCCGGGCGGTCGCCGCCGGTGAAGGTCTGCGTCACCGACTTCGGGAACTCGGTGGCCAGGGCCCCGCTCGGGCCGCCCGCCAGGAAGTCCTTGCGCCCGAACAGCTCGCCCAGCGTGGTCAGCGCCTGCTTGACGCTGTCGTCCGTCCACTTGATCTGATGCTTGGCCAGCTGGTCGTACTTCTGCGGCCCGGCCTGGGACAGGTACACGTTCTCGAACCAGTCCGTGAGCGTCCAGCCGTCCGCGCCGGCCACCGAGACGGCCGGCGTGCCGGAGGCGGAGAGGGTGTCGGCCGCGGTGATCAGTTCCTTCCAGGTCTTCGGGGGCTTGACGCCCGCCGCGTCGAAGGCCTTCGCGTTGTACCAGATCAGCGACTTGTTGGCGGCCTTGTAGTACACGCCGTACTGGACGCCGTCGACGGCGCCGAGCGTCTTCCAGCCCGCCGAGTAGTTCTTGTCGAGCTGCGCCTGGGCCTCGGGGCCCACCGGCTGCGCCCACTTGTTCTGGACCGCCGAGACCAGGGCCCCGACCTGCGGGAGCAGCGCGACGTCCGGCGGGGCTCCGCCCGCGATCTTCGAACCGAGGAAGGTGACGATCGGGTCCTGGGCCGGGACGAAGGTGACGGAGGCGCCCGTCCGCTTCTCGAACTCCTTCAGGACCTTGGTGAAGTTCTCCTGCTCCGGGCCCGTCCAGACGGCGGCGACCGAGAGCTTCTCACCCTTCAGCTGCGGTAATTCCACCTTCGGCCCGGCCGTGGTCCCGCCCTGCGGCGGATCCGCCTTCGAGTCCGGGTCGCCCCCGCACGCGGTGAGCGCGAGCGCTCCGGCCGCGGCCAGGGCCACCCAGCGATACGTCGTACGGCTCGTTCCGTGCTTGCGCATGGCTCTGCCCCCGAGGTTCGATGTGTCCCGGACCACAGGTCTACGCCGAGCCGTGCGCCCCCGCAATACCGCGTCCCGCCATCCGGTCACCCCCCGCGGGGCGCCCGGGGAGCCTCAGGGGGCCGCCGGGAACAGCACGGGTATCGCCGAGACCAGGTGCGAGGCCCGGTCCAGGGCACTGGCCAGCAGCGCGAGGTCGGTCGGTCCGTTGCCCAGTTCACGCACCGGGCGGCGGGCCGGCGGATCACCCATACGCTCCCACTCCACCGGTACGACGGTCGGCCGCAGGGTGGCGGTGCGCGGGATCCGGCCGGTGACCCGGCCCGCCTGGAAGGGGACCGTCCGGCCGTCGGCGTACCGGAGCAGGCCGCGGCCGGGGCCCGGCTGGTCGGGGGCTTCGAGTTCCACGCGCAGGGTAGTCAGCCGGGCCAGCCCGGTGTCGGCGGTACGGTCCGGGCGGGCGCTGGCGGCCACCAGGTGCACGCCGAGCCGGGCGCCCTCGCGGGCCACCGCCTCCAGGACCCGGACCACCGAACCGGCGGCGGGGCGGCCCGTGGCGCCGAGCCCCGGCGCGACCAGCGCGTCGAAGTCGTCGACCAGCACGACCAGGCGGGGCAGCGGGCTCGGCACCGCGGGATCGCTGCGGACGGCCGAGGCGCGCAGCCGGAGCGTGCCCGTGCGCTGGCTGTCCAGGTCGCCGCGCAGCTCACCGGGGGTGGGCTGGCGCGGCGAGACCATCCGGTCGGAGACCTCACGGCGTGCGTGCCACTCGGCGAACGCCACCCCGTCCAGCAGCTCGTCGCGGCGCTTGAGCTCCGCGCCCAGCGCCTGGGCGAACTCCCGCATCCGCAGCGGATCGGAGGCCACCAGATGGGCCGAGACGTGCGGCAGTTCGGTGCAGGGCTGCAGACCGTCGCCGCGCTCGCCGCCCGCCCCGTCGAGGAGGACCAGCCCCAGCCGGTCGGGCCGGGCGGCCGCCGACAGGGACGCGGCCACGGACCGCAGCAGCTCGGTCCGCCCGCTGCCGGTCGGCCCTTCGACGAGCAGGTGCGGGCCGTCGTGGACCAGCTCGGCGCCGACGACGCCGTGCCGCCCGCTGCCCAGCACGATCTCGGCCAGGCCGCCCACTGTCTGCCCCTGCTCGGTGGCGGCGGCCCAACGGGCCATCAGGGAGGCCGGGGTGGCCCGGGCCAGCCCCAGCTCGTCCAGCAGCCGCGCGGTGGCCGGCAGGGTGGCGGCGGCCGGCCGGTACGGCTCGACCGTGCCGCTGTCGCCGCGGAGCGGCGCCAGCGCCCGGGCGAACCGCTCGGCCCAGGCCGCGGAAACGGCGTCGGCGGTGGCGGTGTCGCCGCTCGGGACCGGCCGGCCGCCGCGGACCGCGAAGGTCCGTACGGCCGTGGCCACGTCGCCGCTGAGCAGGGCGACCGCGCCGCAGTCCCGGAAGGCCGGAGCGCTCGCGCAGGCGGCCTCGTACGTATCGGCGACCGGGGAGGCGGGCGTCGCCGCCGGAGCCTCGGCCAGCGCCAGCACGTGGAACCCGGCGGCCGGACCGTGCGAGGCGAGCCGCCCGGTGATGTCGCGCAGCGGGCCGGCGCCGGGGTCGCCGTCGAGGACGACGAGCGTGTACGGGCCTTCGTAGGCGTCGGCGGCCTGCCGTACCTGCTCGGCATCGGCGGCGGCCCAGTGCGCGCCGAGCGGACCGTCGTCGAGGCGCCGGGTCAGCTCACCGGTACGGGCGGCGGCCTGGTCGCGGTCGTACGCGAGGAGCAGGCGGCAGTCCTGGCCGTGCGCGGGCCGTACGTGGGGCAGCCAGCCGAGCCAGCCCCAGTCGCGGCGGCGCTCGGCGAGCGGGCGCGCCCGGTCGGTGGAGACGAGCACGATCTCCAGCTGTCCGGGGGCGTGCAGGCCCGCGAGCTGAGCGATCACGCACCGGGCGACGCCGGCCAGCCTGGCCCGCGGACCGGCGATGCCGAGCGCGCCGACCGTACGCAGTGGCACCCGGCTCCCGGCGCCGAGGCCCACCTCCAGGACCCTGGGGTGCCCGGGGCCCCGCGACCACAACCGTTCGGTGGGCCCCAGCGCGGCCAGCAGCAGGGCGGCGGGGTCGTCGGGGTCGGGCGCGGCCGAGGCGGTCTCCGGCGCGGCCTCGGGCTCGGGGATCCCCTCTCCCCGGACCCACTTCCGGGCCCAGGCCCCGAGCCCCTTGCGGCGGCCTGCCGGCGCGGCGCCGGGGGCGGAGCCCTGATCCGGGCCGGGGGCGGAGCCCTGATCCGGGCCGGGGGCGCCGTACGGGCCGGTGCCGCGGGCGTCCGCGTGCTCCGCAGGGGAGGTGCCGGAGATGCCGGAGGTGCCGGACGCGGGGCGCGCACCCGGCAGGGGGCCGGGTGCGGGGCTCGCGGCGGCCTGGGGTCCGGCGGCGTCCGCGGGGAGGGGCTCCGAGGGCGCGTCCGGCGTCCGGTCGGCCCCGGACCCCGCGCCGGAGGCGGGGGCGGCGCGGCCGGGGAGCGAGAGGTGACCCTCCAGGTCCGGTATCACCGGCAGGGCAGCGGCGCCGTCCGCACTCGCGGGCGCCAGCCGCAGGGTGGACTCGCCCACCCGCAGCAGCGCGCCCGGCGCCAGGGCCACCGGCTGCGTCCCCACCGGGGAACCGTCGAGGGTGGTGCCGTTCGTCGAGTCCAGGTCGGCCACCGCCACGCGACCGTCCCGCATCACCGTGACCGCGCAGTGCAGCCGGGACACGTCCGGGTCGTCCAACGGGACGTCGGCGTCGGCGGACCGGCCCACCCGGATCTGCCCGCTGTGCAGCAGGTGCACCCCGCCCGCGTCGGGCCCGGCCACCACGTGCAGCTGGGGCGCGCCGAGGCTCTCCTCCGGCAGGACGTCCGGCACCGGGCCGTGCAGCGCAACCACCGCCCCGTCCACCAGCGGCGGTTCGCCCAGCACGCGCCGCTGCAGGTCGAGCCGCTCGGCGCCGGCGTAGAGCACGACCGTGCCCCCGGTGTCCGGCCCGCCGACGGTCGCCGCGAGCCCGGAGGCGACCGCGGCCAGCACGGTGCCGGCGGGTGCGGTGACGAGCACGTCACAGCTCACCGGGGCGGTCGCGGGCTGGTGGCCGCTGCGCGACCCAAGGACGGTCAGCCGGATCTGCATCGCCGTCAGCGGTCCCTTCTGCGCGGTGCGCGGTGTGTGCGCCCGGCAGGGGAATTCGGAACATGGCCGCCCGATCGCCCCCCACCCGGCACGGACGCGTCGTCCGGTCAGGTCTGCCGGAAGGCGGGGCTCCCGTCCCGTGCCGTTCCGTACGTGTGCATCCTCGCACCTGTCGCGGACAACACGCCCGGCACCCGCCCACAATTGATCTTGATCGGTCGTGGCGGGGTGCGGACCTCACGCTTATCGGACAGCGAGCGGGGGAAAATCGCCTCCGGCATACCCCGCAAACATCACCCTTCGTACATATGTGCGGCAACCAACCTTCGGCGACCGGCGTCTTCCACAGGGACACCCCCTAGAGTGGGCCGGAAAAACCAGTCGATCCCATCGACCACTGCAGACCACAGCAGACGACAGCAGGGGAGCGCGAGACGTGCGGCCAGTCGGCAGCAAATACCTGCTCGAGGAGCCGCTCGGGCGCGGCGCCACGGGCACTGTCTGGCGTGCCCGCCAGCGTGAGACCGCGGGTGCCGAGGCGGCCGTCGCCGGACAGCCCGGCGAGACGGTGGCCATCAAGGTCCTCAAGGAGGAGCTGGCCCAGGACGCGGACATCGTCATGCGCTTCCTGCGCGAGCGTTCGGTCCTGCTGCGCCTGACGCACCCCAACATCGTGCGCACCCGCGACCTCGTCGTCGAGGGCGATCTGCTCGCGCTCGTCATGGACCTGATCGACGGCCCGGACCTGCACAAGTACCTCCGCCAGAACGGCCCCTTCACCCCCGTCGCGGCGAGCCTGCTGACCGCCCAGATCGCGGACGCGCTCGCGGCCAGCCACGCCGACGGCGTGGTCCACCGCGACCTGAAGCCCGCCAACGTGCTCGTCGACGAGCGCGACGGGCAGATGAAGCCGATGCTCACCGACTTCGGCATCGCCCGCCTCGCGGACTCCCCGGGCCTGACCCGCACGCACGAGTTCGTCGGCACCCCGGCCTACGTCGCCCCCGAGTCCGCCGAGGGCCGACCGCAGACCTCCGCCGTCGACGTCTACGGCGCCGGCATCCTGCTCTACGAGCTCCTCACCGGCCGTCCGCCGTTCGCGGGCGGCACGGCGCTCGAAGTGCTCCACCGCCACCTCAGCGAGGATCCGCAGCGCCCCTCGACCGTCCCCGAGCCGCTGTGGACCGTCATCGAGCGCTGCCTGCGCAAGGAGCCGAACGAGCGCCCCAGCGCCGAGAGCCTGGCCCGCGGGCTGCGCGTGGTCGCCGCCGGCATCGGCGTGCACTCCACGGCCGCCGAGGTCGAGGCCGCGCTCGGCGTCGGCGCGCTGCTCGCGCCCGACCCCTCGCCGGCGCCGGTCCCCGAGATGCCAGGCGCCGCGGACGCCACCCAGGTGCTGCCCAGCGGCGCCGGGGCGATGCCGGCCGGGGCCTACGACCCGAACGCGATGACCAGCGCCATGCCGCCGGTCGGCGCGGCCGACGCCACCTCGGTCATGCCGCCGGTGCAACGGCCGGACCAGCCGCACCCGTGGGAGTCGCAGATGCGCGCCGCCCGCGACCGCAACGAGCAGACGCAGGTCCAGTACCTCGACCCGAGCGAGGACCCGCTGCGGCGGCGCCCGCAGCGGCAGGCGCCTCCGCCGCCGCAGCACCAGCCGCAGCAGCCGTACCGGCAGGGCCCGCCGCCTCAGCAGTACCAGCAGCCGCCGCAGCAGCAGTACGCGCCGCCGCCACCCCCGCAGCACTACCAGCCGCAGCAGCAGCGCCAGCCTCAGCAGTACCAGCAGCCGCAGCAGCCCCAGTACCGCCAGCCGCAGCCGCCGCCGCAGCAGCAGCCCCCGCAGAGCCCGCCGCCCCGGCAGCAGCCTCCGCAGGCCCCGCGTGAGCCGCGCGAGCCGCGCCGCCGCAGCGCCAACCCGGTGCGGATCCCCGGTCTCGGCTGCCTGAAGGGCTGCCTGGTCATGATCCTGCTGCTCTTCGTCGGCGGCTGGCTGATCTGGGAGCTGACCCCGCTCCAGGAATGGGTCGGCACCGGCAAGGGATGGTTCGACCAGGTGTGGAGCTGGGGCACCGCCGTCGTCGACTGGATCAGCGCCATCGGGGACGCGAAGGGCTCTTCCGCGCCCTGAAACGGACCCCTGTAGCGCTGAGTTCGTGGATTTGTCGACTTCTGGGACGTGATTTCGCCCGCAGAAGTGAAGGTCGCCGCAAATCCGGGCCCCTGCTGGCTTCCAAGGCCCACCCGGCCGCGTAGCTTTGGTGCGTACGCCAGCCGCTGAGGGAGCAGTCGTGGCACGGAAGATCGGCAGCCGGTACACCGCGCACCAGATCCTGGGGCGCGGTAGCGCGGGCACGGTGTGGCTGGGCGAGGGGCCTGACGGCCCCGTCGCCGTCAAACTGCTGCGCGAGGACCTCGCGTCCGACCAGGAGCTGGTCGGACGGTTCGTCCAGGAGCGCAGCGCGCTGCTCGGCCTGGACCATCCGCACGTCGTGTCCGTCCGCGACCTCGTCGTCGACGGCAACGACCTCGCCCTCGTCATGGACCTCGTACGCGGTACGGACCTGCGCACGCGCCTCGACCGCGAGCGCCGGCTCGCCCCCGAGGCGGCCGTGGCGATCGTCGCGGACGTCGCGGACGCGCTGGCGGCCGCACACGCGGCCGGGGTCGTCCACCGGGACGTCAAGCCCGAGAACGTCCTGCTGGACATGCAGGGCCCGCTCGGCCCGGGCGGCTCGCACCCCGCGCTGCTGACCGACTTCGGCGTGGCCAAGCTGATCGACACCCCGCGCCGCGCCTCCGCGGGCCGGGCCTCGGCCCCGACCACCCGGATCATCGGGACCCCGGACTACCTGGCGCCGGAGATCGTCGAGGGCCTGCCCCCGCGCGCGGCGGTGGACATATACGCCCTGGCCACGGTCCTCTACGAGCTGCTGGCCGGGTTCACCCCCTTCGGCGGGGGCCACCCGGGCGCGGTGCTGCGCCGGCACGTGACGGAGACCGTCGTCCCGCTGCCGGGGATCCCGGACGAGCTGTGGCAGCTGATCGTGCAGTGCCTGGCCAAGGCGCCCGCGTCGCGGCTGCGCGCCTCGGAGCTCTCCGTGCGCCTCCGGGACCTGCTGCCGCTGCTGGCCGGGATGCCGCCGCTGGACGTGGACGAGCCGGACGACGCGGAGCCGGAGCCCGGCCCCTCGGAGGAGCCGGCCGCCGATCCGGTACGCCGCCGGGGCGTGGTCCCGCTGGTGCCGGGCTCCGCGACGGACTCCAACCGGGACACCCACACCTCGATGCGGGTGCCGGGGCCGGACGAGCTGGCGGGCGGCGCGCTGGGCACCGCACGGGTACCGAGGCCGGCCGGCGGCCACCGCCCGGGCTCTGCGCGGCACCGGGCCGAGGCCGCCCGCAAGCGGCGCCTCGCCCTGTCGGCCGCGGCCGCCCTGCTGGCCGCGGCGATCGGGCTCGGGACCTGGCTCGCCGTCTCGGGCGCCGACGAGCCGACCCCTCGGCAGGACACGAAGCAGTCGGGCCCGAGGAAGCCGTAGCACCCCGGGCGGGCCGGTTGCCCTGGCGGGCAGCCGGCCCGGCCGGTGACGGGGGTTAGGCCCCGACCAGTTCCGGGTGCCAGCGGCGTGCGACGGCCGGGTGCGCGCGGACCCAGCCCTTCAGCTCGTTGCGGCCGTACTCGGCGTGCAGCGGGTTCGACGCGTCGTGCGCGACTCCGGGGGCGGACGCGAGGTAGTCGCCCGGGACGGTTTCGATGACCGCGTCCAGCCGCGGGTTGTAGAAGAACGGCACCGAGTACCGCTCCACCGCCCCCGGCGGGCTGACCACCCGGTGGTCGGTCGCCGTCAGATAGCCCTCGGTCGCGATCTCCAGCAGCTCGCCCAGGTTGACGACGAACGCACCCGGCAGCGGCGGCACGTCCAAGTAGCCCCCGTCCCGGACCACCTGGAGCCCGCCCACCGAGTCCTGGAGGAGGAGGGTCAGGAAGCCGTAGTCCTTGTGCGCCCCCACGCCCTGGTCCGCGCCGGTCGGGGCGGATCCCGGGTAGCGGATCAGCTTGGTGTGCAGGTGGGGGCGGTCCGCGAAGGCCTCGTCGAAGAAGTCCGCCGGGGCGCCGATCGAGACCAGCAGCTCCCGGAGGAGCCGGTGGGCGACCGCGGCCAGGCGGGACTGCCACTCCAGCACCGCCGTACGGAGCTCCGGAAGGGCCTGCGGCCACAGGTTCGGGCCCTCCAGCCACAGGTAGGGCGGGTCGTCCGGCCCCACCACCGGCGCGGGCCGCTCGGCCCCGACGTCCAGCTGGTCCCGCCAGTCGGAGGCGCCGCCGGTCAGCTCGTGGCCGATCCGGGTGTAGCCGCGGAAGTGCGGGGACTTCAGATTGCTCACGGCGAGCCGGTCGGCCTCCGGGAGAGCGAAGAAGGCCTTGGTCAGGTCCAGGATGCGGGCGGTCTCGGCGTCCGTGACGCCGTGCCCCGTCAGGTGCAGGAATCCGGTGTCCCTGGCCGCTGCGTGCAGCTGCTTCAGGAAGTCGGCCCGCTGGGCCGGGTCGTCCGCCTGGGAGAGGTCCAGGACGGGGAGGGAGGAGTGCGCGGACGGCATGACGGCTCCGTTTCGGATGTCACGGGGTCCTGTTCCCCTTGAGGTGGCGGGGGTCGCGGGAGGGGGAGGGCCGCCGGCAGGGATGGCGCCGGGGCCGCTGGGCCGCGAACAGGACCAAGTCGGATCGGCGTGGATCAGGCTTGGGGGTGGTCCGGCGGCAGACAGCTGGTCGTCGTGACACGCATGTGGTCCACATGGCGGCGCTTGACGAGGAGAACGGTCATACGGTGAGCGTACGCCTGTACCCACGTTCACCAGTACGGGTGATTTGGCCTGCCCGGACGGCACGCCCCGATGACCGGCTACGCTGGACCCGTGGCAGTCGTCGATGTTTCCGAAGAGCTGAAGTCCCTCTCCTCGACCATGGGGTCGATCGAGGCCGTCCTGGACCTCGACAAGCTGAGGGCAGATATCGCCGTGCTCGAGGAGCAGGCCGCCGCGCCGTCCCTGTGGGACGACCCGGACGCCGCTCAGAAGATCACGAGCAAGCTTTCGCACCTCCAGGCCGAGGTCCGCAAGACCGAGAGTCTGCGCGGGCGCATCGACGACCTCGCGGTCCTCTTCGAGCTCGCCCAGGAGATGGAGGACGCGGACACCCTCGCCGAGGCGGAGGCCGAGCTGGTCTCCGTCCGCAAGGCGCTGGACGAGATGGAGGTCCGGACCCTGCTCTCCGGCGAGTACGCCGAGCGTGAGGCCCTGGTCAACATCCGCGCCGAGGCCGGCGGCGTCGACGCCTCCGACTTCGCCGAGCGCCTCCAGCGCATGTACCTGCGCTGGGCCGAGCGCCACGGCTACTCGACCGAGGTCTACGAGACCTCGTACGCGGAGGAGGCCGGCATCAAGTCGACCACCTTCGTCGTCAAGGCCCCGTACGCCTACGGCACCCTCTCCGTCGAGCAGGGCACCCACCGCCTTGTCCGGATCTCGCCCTTCGACAACCAGGGCCGCCGCCAGACGTCCTTCGCGGGCGTCGAGGTGCTGCCGGTCGTCGAGTCCAGCGACCACGTCGAGATCGACGAGGGCGAGCTGCGCATCGACGTGTACCGCGCCTCCGGCCCCGGCGGCCAGGGCGTCAACACGACCGACTCGGCCGTGCGCATCACGCACCTGCCGACCGGCATCGTGGTCTCCTGCCAGAACGAGCGCTCGCAGATCCAGAACAAGGCCAGCGCCATGAACGTGCTCCAGGCCAAGCTGCTTGAGCGGCGCCGCCAGGAGGAGCAGGCCAAGATGGACGCCCTCAAGGACGGCGGCAGCTCCTGGGGCAACCAGATGCGGTCCTACGTCCTGCACCCGTACCAGATGGTCAAGGACCTGCGGACGGAGTTCGAGGTCGGCAACCCGCAGGCGGTTCTCGACGGCGAGATCGACGGCTTCCTGGAGGCCGGTATCCGCTGGCGCAAGCAGCAGGAGCAGACCGCGTAGGCGTCACGACGCATGACGAAGGGCCCGGACACCACTGGTGTCCGGGCCCTTCGTCATGTTCCTTCAGACATCCGTCATGATCGGTACGCCTACGCGGTCTGCTGAGCCACCAGTACCAGAGCGGCCACGAGGACCACCATGAGGACGATGAGTGCCACGGGGTTCAGTCCGGAGAAGGGGCCCTCCTGCTGGAGGCGCTCCCGGTTCGCCCGGCACACAGGGCAGCGGCCCTGGCTGACGGGTGCGGCGCAGTTCGCGCACACGAGCCGGTCATATGTCATGCGCTCCTCCTCTCGTCCCCTCGTACAACGCCAGGGGGAACGAGACCGTTCCCCCTACCACTGTGCCAGCTCCGCCGACATTCGGCGCGGCCCGTCCGGGCAATCACATCCCCTGCCCTCCCGGAGCAGGGGATAAAAGGGACAAGTCCGGATGCCGGGTCCACACCTCGCGCCCGTTCGCGTATGGTCACGCACACCTACTCCCGGCGACCGTGGTGCACCCGTGATCCGATTCGACAGCGTCTCCAAGTCCTACCCGAAGCAGAGCCGTCCCGCACTCAGGGACGTCTCCCTCGACATCGCGAAGGGCGAGTTCGTCTTCCTGGTCGGCTCCTCCGGCTCCGGCAAGTCCACCTTCCTGCGGCTCATCCTCCGCGAGGAGCGGGCGAGCCACGGCCAGGTGCACGTCCTGGGCAAGGACCTGGCCAAACTCTCCAACTGGAAGGTCCCGCAGATGCGGCGCCAGCTGGGGACCGTGTTCCAGGACTTCCGCCTGCTGCCCAACAAGACGGTGGCCGAGAACGTCGCCTTCGCCCAGGAGGTCATCGGCAAGCCGCGGGGCGAGATCCGCAAGGCCGTCCCGCAGGTCCTGGAGCTGGTGGGCCTCGGCGGCAAGGAGGAGCGGATGCCCGGCGAGCTCTCCGGCGGTGAGCAGCAGCGCGTGGCCATCGCCCGCGCCTTCGTCAACCGCCCCGCCCTGCTGATCGCGGACGAGCCCACCGGCAACCTCGACCCGCAGACCTCCGTCGGGATCATGAAGCTGCTGGACCGGATCAACCGGACCGGCACCACCGTGATCATGGCGACACACGACCAGCAGATCGTCGACCAGATGCGCAAGCGCGTCATCGAACTCGAACAGGGCCGACTCGTGCGCGACCAGTCGCGCGGCGTCTACGGCTACCAGCACTGAAAGGTCCCTGAGACGCAATGCGCGCCCAGTTCGTCATGTCGGAGATCGGCGTCGGTCTCCGTCGCAATCTCACCATGACCTTCGCGGTCATCATCTCCGTGGCCCTGTCGCTGGCCCTGTTCGGTGGCTCCCTGCTCATGCGCGAGCAGGTCAGCAGCATGAAGGGCTACTGGTACGACAAGGCCAACGTCTCGATCTACCTCTGCAACAAGCAGGACGCCGAGCAGGCGACCGAGGCCGCCAACAAGGCGGCCGGGTCGGCGGGCGACCTGGGTGTCGCCACCTGCCGCAAGGGCGCGGTGACCGACGAGCAGAAGAAGCAGATCGAGTCCGAGCTCAAGCAGATGTCCCTGGTCAAGTCCGTCGCCTACGAGTCGGCGGACGAGGCGTACAAGCACTACCAGGAGCAGTACGGGCACACGGCGCTGGCCTCCTCCATCACGCCCGACCAGATGCAGGAGTCCTTCCGGGTCAAGCTCAGCGACCCGGAGAAGTACAAGGTCGTCACCTCCGCCTTCGTCGGCCGCGACGGCATCCACACCGTCGACGACCAGCGCCAGTCGCTGGAGGCCCTCTTCGGGCTCCTGAACTCCGTCAACATCGCCGCGCTCGGCATCATGCTGATCATGCTGATCGTGGCGCTGCTGCTGATCGTCAACACCGTGCGCGTCTCGGCGTTCAGCCGGAGGCGGGAAACGGGGATCATGCGGCTGGTCGGTGCCTCCAGCTTCTACATCCAGTTCCCCTTCATCATGGAGGCGGCCGTCGCCGGCCTCATCGGCGCGGTCCTCGCCTGCGGCATGCTCGTCTCCGGCCAGTACTTCGTGATCGACCACGGCTTCGCACTGCGGGACCGGATGGAACTGATCGACTTCCTGGGCTGGGGAGCGATGATCGGCAAGCTGCCGTACGTGCTCTTCATCGGGCTCCTGATGCCCTCCATGGCGGCCTTCCTGGCGTTGCGCAAGTACCTGAAGGTGTGACAAGCGCCCCGCGAGCGGTCCGGTCAACCATCCGTACCGGCGCGGGGCTTGTCCTAGACTCGGCGCCATGCCGGGTCCTCCCGCCTTCTGTCTCCGGCCCCGCGACCTGCGTCGCGGGGCCGTCTTGACGTTGGCCTTCCTCGTGGCCGTCGGCACCGCCGCGAGCACCGGCTGCTGGGACCGCGAGGACGCCACCGCCGCCCTCGCCGCCCGTCCGGGGGCCGCCGCGCCCGAGCGGCCCCGCGCGACGGGCACCGTCGACCGCGAGGCCGTGGCCCGCGCCGCCGCCGAGGCGGTCGCCGAGGGGAAGTCCGGCAAGAAGGCCGCCCAGGAGGTGGTCAGCCGCAGCGGCGACCGCTGGGGCGCCGTCTACGACCGGGCCGAGTACGCCGCCTTCGCCGAGGGCCTCGACGGCCGCTGGACCGGCGTCGGACTCTGGGCCGAGCGCGGCCGTGACGGCCTGATCGAGGTCGACAAGGTCCAGCCCGGCAGCCCCGCGGCCCGGGCGGGCCTGCGCGCCGGGGACCGCCTGCTGAACGTCGACGGGCACGCCGTCACCGGCCTTCGCGTCAACGAGGTGATCGCCATGCTGCGCGGCGAGGCCGGCACCCCCGTGGTGCTGAACCTGAGCCGCGACGGCGTCGGCCTCACCGAAACCGTCCGCCGCGAGCAGCTGCGCACCGAGCCGGTGACCGTACGGCAGCTCGCGGGCGGGATCACCGTCATCAAGGTGGCCTCCTTCACCCGGGGTTCGGGCGAACGCGTCAAGGCCGCCGTCCGTGCGGCCCCGCCCGGCGCCGGGGTCATGCTCGACCTGCGCGGCAATCCGGGCGGACTGGTCGTCGAGGCGGTGGCAGCCGCCTCCGCCTTCCTGGACGGGGGGCTGGTGGCGACGTACGACGTGCGGGGCGACCAGCGCGCCCTGTACGCGGAGCCGGGCGGTGACACGGCCCGGCCGCTGGTGACCCTGGTCGACGGCGGCACGATGAGCGCGGCCGAGCTGGTGACGGGCGCCCTCCAGGACCGCGGCCGGGCCGTGGCCGTGGGCAGCCGGACCTTCGGCAAGGGCACGGTGCAGATGCCCACCGAGCTCCCGGACGGCTCGGTGGCCGAGCTGACGGTGGGCACGTACCGCACGCCGGCGGGCCGCAGCCTGGACGGCAAGGGCATCACGCCGGACCTGGCGGCGGGTGACGGGGCCGAGGAACGGGCCACCAAGGTATTGGGTGGCCTCGGGGTGGGTCCGTAGTGCGAAAATGACCGCACTATGGCTAAGGAAAAAGGGCGCAAGCTGATCGCCCAGAACAAGAAGGCGCGGCACGACTACACGATCCTCGACACCTACGAGTGCGGTCTCGTGCTCACGGGCACCGAGGTCAAGTCGATGCGCCAGGGCCGGGCCTCGCTGGTGGACGGCTTCGTGTCGGTGGAGGGCCGCGAGGCCTGGCTCTACAACGTGCACGTGCCGGAGTACAGCCAGGGCACCTGGACGAACCACAGCGCCCGCCGCAAGCGCAAGCTCCTCATGCACCGCGAGGAGATCGACAAGCTGGAGCGGAAGGCGGACGAGTCGGGTCACACGATCGTGCCCCTGTCCCTGTACTTCAAGGACGGCCGGGCGAAGGTCGAGATCGCGCTGGCGAAGGGCAAGAAGGAGTACGACAAGCGGCAGACGCTGCGGGAGAAGCAGGACACCCGCGAGACGAACCGTGCGATCTCGGCGATCCGCCGCAAGCAGCGGGGCACGGTTTAATCTTCTGGCACGCAGTGGTCCACTTCGCGTACCATGGCGTCAGCACCCCCGCTCGCGGTGGAGCACTTTGTTAAAAAAACATGGGGATGATCGGTTTCGACAGCGGATGTCGATGCAGGGGAAGCGAGCCGAGGAAGCGGCAATGATCTCGCTAACCACATGTCGCAAACAATAATCGCCAACTCCAAGAGCGATAACTCCCGCTTCACCCTCGCTGCCTAATAACAGTGAGCTGAAGCCTCTGTGAGGAGCGTCAGCCCGGAAGTGGTCCCGGTCCGGATCCTGGCGTCAATTAGGGATCTAAACCTCTAGCCCCGGTCACGGGGGTTGGAGGGAAATCAAACAGTGACTGAGCCCGTCGGAGACTTGTCCGTGTGATCTCCGGGGCCGAGAAAAGCGCAGCGGACTGCGCTCGGAGAAGCCCTGCTTCTGCACCGTTGGACGCGGGTTCGATTCCCGCCATCTCCACTCATCCCATGTGGGCAAAGGCCCCGCGGCCTCACGGCTGCGGGGCCTTTGTCATGCCGGTCAGTAGTGGTAGCGGGCCTTGAGGATCTTCACTTCCTTGTCGTCCGCCCGGTACACGAGTCGGTGTTCGTCGTCGATGCGGCGAGACCAGTAGCCCGACAGGTCCCCCTTCAGCGACTCGGGCTTGCCGATCCCGGTGAAGGGATCGCGCTGGATCTCGCCGATCAGGCGGGTGATCCGGCGGGCCATCTTCCGGTCCGATGAGAGCCAGAACAGGAAGTCCTCCCAGGCGGCGGGGTCGAAGTGGACGCTCCTCACTCCTCGCCCCCGGCCAGCTCCCTCAGGTCATCCAGGGTCCTGGTGACTGTGGAGGCACCCTCGCGGTCGCGCGCGACGGCCTCCATCAAGCGCTGGGCGTTGGCGGGGGAACGCAGCAGGTAGACCGTCTCCTGCCAGGAGTCGTAGTCGTCGGCGGACATGAGGACGGCGTCGCCGTTCTTGGAGGTGATCCGCACCGGGTCGTGGTCGGTGTTGACGCGCTCGATCAGGGGGAACAGGGTCGCCCTGGCTTCGCTGGCGCTTATGGACATGGTTCGCCCCTCTCGGATCGGCTCTGGTACGAGTTTATGGTACGAGACCGGTACCGGAAACTCGTACGCCTCGTGCTGCCACGGCCAGGGCGGCGAGGGCCGCCGCTGCCGGGAGGGCGTACGGGGTGGTGGGGCCGAGGTGGTCGATCAGGGTGCCGGCCGTCGCCGAGCCCAGGGAGATGCCCGCGAAGATGACGGTGACCGCGAGGGTCATGCCCTCGTTGAGGCGGCCCTCGGGGGTGAGGGCGTGGACCCGGGACATCGCCGTGACCATCGTCGGGGCCGTGGCCATGCCCGCCAGGAGCAGGGCGAGGGCCAGCAGCGCGACGGAGCCCGTGGCCGCCGCCGCCCAGGGCAGGGCCATCGCGATGCCCAGGGTGATCAGGCAGGTCCGCAGGCCGCGCGGGCGCAGGGTGCCGTACAGCAGCCCGGCCGCGCAGGAGCCCGCCGCCTGCAGGGCCAGGACCAGGCCGGAGGCGGCGCCCAGGCCGGCGGCGTCGAGGTGAGCGATCGAGGTGACCTCCATCGAGCCGAACAGCACGCCCAGCGGGAGGAAGAGGTACAGCACCGGGCGGAGCGCGCGCAGCGGGGAGTGGCCGGACTGCGGCGCCGACACCGGGGGTTGCGTGGCCCGCTGGGACGTGAAGAGCAGCATGCCGCCGAGGAGGAGGGCGGCCGCCGTGAGGGTGCCGGCCTCCGGGAGGACGGCCGAGCAGAGGAAGGCCGCCAGCACCGGGCCGAGCATGAAGCACAGCTCGTCGGCGGCCTGTTCGAAGGACATCGCCGTGTGGTGGGAGGCCGGGGAGTCGCGCAGCAGGTGGGTCCAGCGGGCTCGGGACATGCCGCCGATGTTGGGGGTGGTGGCGGTCGCGGCGTACGAGGCGAAGAGGGTCCAGGCCGGGGCCTGCGTACGGACGCACACGATGAGGGCGAGGGAGCCGAGGACCGCGATCACGGTGGCCGGGAGGGCTATCCGGGCCTGCCCGTGACGGTCGACCAGCCGGGCCGTCCAGGGTGCCACCAGCGCCGTGGCGGCCAGCCCGGTCGCGGTGACCGCGCCGGCGAGGGCGTACGAGCCGCGCTGACCGGCGATCATCATGACCGCACTGACCCCGAACATGCCCATGGGGAGCCGGGCGAGGAGGTTCCCGGCGGTGAAGGCGCGGGTGCCGGGCAGGGCGAACAGGCGGCGGTACGGGCCGGGGGCGCGGCCTCGGGCGGGGGCCGGGGCCGGGGTGGCGACGACGAGCGTGGTGCCGGTGACGGTCATGAGGGGCATGACCACCACCCTCGGTCGGGACCCGGTCCGCCGTCCAACACCTGTTCGGACCCCATTCACGCCCTTCTGTTGTTAGTCTCCGGGGGTGATACCCCGTGATGTGGACCCCCGGCTCCTGCGCGGGTTCGTCGCGGCCGCCGAGGAGTTGCACTTCACCCGCGCCGCCGCCCGCCTCTACGTCGCCCAGCAGGCCCTCAGCCGTGACGTCCGGCGGCTCGAACAGGCCCTGGGCGTGACCCTGTTCGTACGGACCACCCGACAGGTGGAGCTGACCCCCGAAGGGGAGCGGCTGCTGCCGCTGGCCCGGCGGGTGCTGCGCGCGCACGAGGAGCTGGCCGCCGCCTTCGCCGCCCCCAGGGCGCTGCTCGTCGACCTGAACACCGACGGGCCCAGCACCGGGCGCGCGGTGCTGGAACGGGCCCGCGAACTCGCCCCGGACTGCGAGCTGATGGCCCGCTTCGAGAGCGGGCTCACCCACGCCGCCGCCGAGATCGCGGCAGGCCGCCTCGACGTCGCCTTCGGGTACGCCGACGGGCTGGCCCCGGCGCTGCGGGCACGGCTTGCGCAGGCGCCCGTACGGTACGAGCCGCTCGCCGTACTGCTGCCCGAGGGGCACGCCCTGGCCGCGCGGGGCGCCGTACGCCTGGACGCGCTGGCCGGGGAGACCGTGTACGCGGGAGCGGGGAACCCGCGGACCGTGGAGTGGACCGGGCTCGCGCGCGAGCTGTTCGCCGGGCGCGGGATCGAGATGGCGCCGCCCGCCCCCGTGGCCATGGGCAAGGAGGAGTTCGGCCGGGTGATGGCCAAGACCGGCAACCCGGTGCTGGCGACGGTGGACTTCCTCGACATGCCCGGCTGCGTGAAGCGGCCGCTGATCGACCCCGTCCCGCTGTCGCCGCTGTCCATGGTGTGGCGCAGGGGCTTCACCCACCCCGGGCTGGACGCCCTGCGCGCCGCGGCCGCCGAGCTGGCGGCCGAGGGGGGCTGGCTGGAACCGCCTCCGGGCAGCTGGACCCCGGCCCGGCTCACACACGGCCCCGGCGGCGGGTGAGAGCAAGGTTTCCCGGCGGTCATCCGGCGGGGACCGAGGCCGAAACGCGCCGTTCCTACGGTCGTCACCACGGACGCGACAGCTGTGGAGGCGTGTGATGACCGGTACGACCGCACCGCACAAGGGGGGCCGCTGGATCGAGCGGTGGGATCCCGAGGACGAGACGTTCTGGAAGGAGACGGGGGAGCGGACCGCCCGCCGCAACCTCCTCTACTCCGTGCTCTCCGAGCACATCGGGTTCTCCATCTGGTCGCTGTGGTCCGTGATGGTCCTCTTCATGGGCCCGCAGTACGGGATCGACCCGGCCGGCAAGTTCTTCCTCATCGGGACCGCGACCCTGGTCGGCGCCCTGGTGCGGATCCCCTACACCTTCGCCGTCGCCCGCTTCGGCGGCCGGAACTGGACCGTCGTCAGCGCCCTGCTCCTGCTCGCGCCGACCGTGGCCGCACTGGTGGTCATGGAGCCCGGGACCTCGTACGGCACCTTCCTCGCCGTGGCGGCCCTCACCGGCGTCGGCGGCGGCAACTTCGCCTCGTCGATGACCAACATCAACGCCTTCTTCCCGCTGCGCAAGAAGGGCTGGGCACTCGGGCTGAACGCGGGCGGCGGGAACATCGGCGTCCCCGTCGTGCAGCTCGCCGCGCTGCTGGTCATCGCCACCGCCGGGGCCGGGCACCCGCGGCTGCTCCTCGGTGTGTACATCCCGCTGATCGTGGCCGCCGCGGCGCTCGCGGCGCTGCGGATGGACAATCTGGCGCCGGTACGCAACGACACCGGCGCCGTGCGCGAGGCGGTCCGCGAACCGCACACCTGGATCATGGCCTTCCTCTACGTCGGCACCTTCGGGTCCTTCATCGGCTACAGCTTCGCCTTCGGGCTGGTGCTCCAGACGCAGTTCGGCCGCACCCCGCTCCAGGCGGCCTCGCTGACCTTCATCGGACCGCTGCTCGGCTCCCTGATCAGGCCGGTGGGCGGGGCGCTGGCGGACCGGTTCGGCGGCGCGCGGATCACCCTGGCCACTTTCGTGGCGATGGCGGCCGCGACCGGGGTCGTGGTCCTGGCCTCGGTACGGGAATCGCTGCCGGTGTTCCTGGTCGGATTCGTGGCGCTGTTCGCGCTGAGCGGCCTCGGCAACGGGTCGACGTACAAGATGATCCCCGGGATCTTCCAGGCCAAGGCGCTGGACCGGGGCATGAGCGGCGAGGGCGCGGCCGCGTACGGGCGCCGGCTGTCCGGGGCCGCCATGGGGCTGATCGGCGCGGTGGGAGCGCTCGGCGGGCTCGGCATCAACCTGGTCTTCCGGGAGGCGTTCTTGAGCTCCGGGTCGGGGACGGCCGCCTTCGTGACCTTCCTCGGCTTCTACGCGGTGTGCTGCGCCGTCACGTGGGCGGTATACCTTCGCCGGCCGGCCGTGGTGGCCGTCCCGGACACCGGGGTCGCGGCGAAGTCGCAGCTCACGTCGGTGTAACCGGGCTTTACCCCGGTGAAATACGGCGGAACCGAGCCTGACATGCCGACTTGGCAGTCTCGGTTCCGCTCCCGCGACGCGATACCGACCCACTGGGCAAGGCAGGTCACCATGGACGATGACAGGAACACCGGTCCGCTCGCGGGCTTCACGGTCGGGGTGACCGCCGCGCGGCGGGCTGACGAGCTGATCGCCCTGCTGCGCCGGCGCGGGGCGGCCGTGGTGCACGCACCCGCGCTGCGGATCGTCCCGCTGGCCGACGACAGCGAACTGCTCGGCGCCACCAAGGAGCTGATCGCCTGCGCCCCGGACGCGGTGGTCGCCACCACGGCCATCGGGTTCCGCGGGTGGATCGAGGCCGCCGACGGCTGGGGGATCGGCGAGGAGCTGCTCGCGCGGCTGCGGGCCGCCGAACTGCTCGCGCGCGGACCGAAGGTGAAGGGCGCCATCCGGGCCGCCGGGCTGGTGGAGGCCTGGTCGCCGGAGTCGGAATCGCTCGCCGAGGTACTGGAGCGGCTGCTGTCGGCCGGGGTGGCCGGGCGGCGGATCGCGCTCCAGCTGCACGGGGAGCCGCTGCCCGGATTCGTCGAGGCGCTGCGGGCCGGTGGGGCCGAGGTGGTGGTGGTCCCGGTGTACCGGTGGATGGCGCCGGAGGACCTCGCACCGCTGGACCGGCTGCTGGACGCGGTGGTCGCCGGCGGGGTGGACGCGGTCAGCTTCACCTCGGCCCCGGCGGCGGCCTCGCTGCTGTCCCGGGCCGAGGAGCGGGGCGTACGGGAGGCCGTGCTGGAGGCTCTGCGGGGCACGGTGGTGTCGGCGTGCGTGGGTCCGGTGACCGCGCTGCCGCTGCAGGCGCACGGGGTGGACACGGTGCAGCCGGAGCGGTTCCGGCTGGGCCCGCTGGTGCAGTTGCTCTGCAAGGAGCTGCCGGGCCGGGCGCGGGTGCTGCCGTTGGCCGGCCACCGGGTGGAGATCCGCGGGCACGCGGTCCTGGTGGACGACGAGCTGCGGCTCGTGCCACCCGCCGGGATGGCCCTGCTGCGGGCGCTGGCCCGGCGGCCCGGATGGGTGGTGGCCCGCGCTGAGCTGCTGCGGGCACTGCCGGGGGCGGGGCGCGACGAGCACGCCGTGGAGACGGCGATGGCCCGGCTGAGGGCGGCGCTGGGGGCGCCGAAGCTGATCCAGACCGTGGTCAAGCGGGGCTACAGGCTGTCGCTGGACGCGGGCGGGGACGTCAAGTACGGGGAGGCTCCGCCCGCGTGACCACGGAGGGGTGACCGCCGGGAGGGTGCCCGCCGCGGGCGGCCTGGGCTAGCGTGCCCGGATGATCATTGACGGGGTGGAGATGAGGGGCCTCGCCCCCGGCGACGCAGCCGGGCTGGCCGAGGCGTTCGCGCGGAACCGGGCGTACATGGCGCCCTTCGAGCCGGTCCGGCCGGAGCACTTCTACACCGAGAAGGGGCAGCGGGCCCGGATCGAGGGCATGCTCGCCGAGCGCGACGCGGGGCGGATCGTTCCGTACGTGCTGGCCGACGCGGCCACGGGCGCGCCGGTCGGCGCGATCAACCTGGGCTCCATCGCGCTCGGGCCGCTGTGCAGCGGAGGCGTCGGCTACTGGGTCGACCGCGCCTGGCACGGCAAGGGCCTGGCCACCGCGGCCCTGGAAGAGGTGTGCCGGGCCGCCCGCGACGACCTGGGCCTGCACCGGGTGGAGGCCGGGACCCTGCTCGACAACGTGGCCTCGCAGCGGGTGCTGGCGAAGGCGGGCTTCGAGCCGTACGGCGTCGCGCCGCGGTACCTCCACATCAACGGGGCCTGGCGGGACCACCGCCTCTTCCAGCGGCTGCTGCACGACGACCCGCCGGCGCCCTGAGGGCTGTCCCGCAATCGCCGCGCCGCACCCGCACGGGGGCTTCCGCTGCGCTGCGGCTGGGGGCACTCTGGTGGGGCGGCGCCCCCGAGACGCGAGGCGGTGACGGGCATGCGGTTCGACGCCGGGCGGGTCTGCCTGGACCTGGTGGCCGAGGAGATCCGGGACGGCGACGAGCTGCGGCAGTGGCTCGCCGGGGCCGGGCTGGTGCCCGACCGGACGCCGCTCGCGCGGGTGGGCCCCGACTGGGCCGCCGCCTTCCGGGACCTGCGCGGCGATGTGGAGACCCTCGTACGGGCGGAGCTGGACGGGACCGGCCCCGACGAACAGGCGCTCGCCCGGGTCAACGCGCTGGCCGCCGGACCACCCCCGGGCCTGTGTGCCGTACGGGACCAGGAGGGCCACCTCGTACGGGAGCTGTGCGGCGGCGTGGAATGCGGGGCGCTGCTCGCGGCCGTCGCCCGGGACGCCGTCGAGCTGCTCACCGACCCCGGCGACCTGGCGCTGCTGCGGGCCTGCGAAGGTGACGGCTGCACCAGGGTCTACCTGGACACTTCCCGCGGGCACCGGCGACGCTGGTGCTCCAGCGAGGTGTGCGGCAACCGGGAGCGCGTCGCCCGGCACCGCCGCCGGGCCCTGGCCGCGGGGTCGGTGTAGGCCAGGCCCCGCCGGTTCCGGAACGGGCGTGCGGACAGGGTGCCGGTTCGCGTACGGTTGACGGTCGCCCATGCACGTCAGAAGGGGGCTTTGGTGGCCGCGCAGAATGCCGCTGTCGACAGCACGGCGGATTCCGTCCGCGATCGGGAGATCGCGGTCGAGCAGACGCATCTCGACCAGGTGTACCGACGCCTCGAGGAGAAGATCCACGAGGCCGAGTTCCTGATGAACGACGCCGCCAAACGCGGTCAGGTGGGCACCCCCGGGGCGCTCGCCGAGCGCGACGCGCAGGTCTTCCGGGCGGGCATCCACCTGAACCGGCTCAACAACGAGTTCGAGGACTTCCTCTTCGGCCGCATCGACCTGGTGCTCGGGAAGGACGGGGAGAAGGGGCCGGACGGCGCCTACACCTCCGTCGAGCCGGCCGACGACGCGATCCGCGAGGACCTCACGGCCGACATCGCCGAGACGCTGCACATCGGCCGCATCGGAGTCCTGGACTCCGACTACGCGCCGCTGGTCATCGACTGGCGCGCGCCGGCCGCCGCGCCGTTCTACCGCTCCACGCCCAAGGACCCCGGCCGCGTCGTGCGCCGCCGCGTCATCCGCTCCAAGGGCCGCAAGGTGCTCGGCGTGGAGGACGACCTGATGCGCCCCGAGGTCACCGCCTTCCTCGACGGCCAGGAGCTCCCCGCGCTCGGCGACGGCGCCCTGATGGCCGCGCTCGGGCGGGCCCGTACGCACTCCATGCGGGACATCGTCTCCTCCATCCAGGCCGAGCAGGACCTGGTCATCCGGGCCCCCGCCGCCTCGGTCGCCGAGGTCGCGGGCGGGCCCGGCACCGGCAAGACCGCAGTCGCCCTGCACCGCGCCGCCTACCTGCTCTACCAGGACCGGCGCCGCTACTCCGGCGGCATCCTGATCGTCTCGCCGACACCGCTGCTCGTCGCGTACACCGAGGGCGTGCTGCCCTCCCTCGGCGAGGAGGGCCAGGTCGCCATCCGGGCGCTCGGCTCGCTGGTCGACGGCGCCGAGGCGACCACGTACGACGATCCGGCCGTGGCCCGGATCAAGGGCTCCTCGCGGATGCTGAAGGTGCTGCGCAAGGCCGTACGGGGCGCACTGGAGCTCGGTGACGCCCCGGACCGGCTGAGGGTGGTGGCCTTCGGCCGCCGCCAGGAGCTGGAGGCCGACGAGCTGAACCGGATCCGGCAGAACGTGCTCGGCGGCACCGCCCCCGTCAACCTGCTGCGCCCCCGCGCCCGCAAGCTGCTGCTGGACGCGCTGTACGCGAAGTCCGGCGGGGCCGGCCGGCACAGCGACCCGGAGCTGGCGGCCGAGCTGCGCTCCGCCTTCGACGAGGACATCTCCACCGAGGACGCCTTCATCGATTTCCTGAACGCCTGGTGGCCGGAGCTGACCCCGCGGGGGGTGCTCGCCGCCATGGCGGACGAGCGCAAGCTCGGGCGCTGGTCGCGCCGGGACCTGAACCCGCGCGAGACCCGCCAGCTGGCCCGCTCGCTGCGCCGGGTGGGCCCGGACGGCAAGGGCCCCCTCTCCGTGCACGACGTGGCGCTGCTGGACGAGCTCCAGCAGCTGCTCGGCGCGCCCGCGCGGCCCAGGCGGAGGCGGGAGATGGACCCGCTGGACCAGCTCAGCGGGCTGGAGGAGCTGATGCCGACCCGCGAGGAGACCCAGTGGGAGCGGGCCGAGCGGCTCGCGGCGGAGCGCACCGAGTACGCGCACGTCATCGTGGACGAGGCCCAGGATCTGACGCCGATGCAGTGGCGGATGGTGGGCCGCCGGGGCCGGATGGGCACCTGGACCGTGGTCGGCGACCCCGCGCAGTCCTCGTGGACCGATCCGCAGGAGGCGGCCGCGGCCCGCGACGAGGCCCTGGGGACCCGGCCGCGCCGACGGTTCACGCTGACCGTGAACTACCGCAACCCGGCCGAGGTCGCCGAGGTCGCCTCCCGGGTGCTGCGTCTGGCGATGCCCGGCATGGAACCGCCGTCGGCGGTGCGTTCCACGGGCCTGGAGCCCCGTTTCACGGCCGCCGGGGACGATCTCGGCGCTTCGGTACGGGAGGAGACCCGCAGGCTGCTGGAGCAGGTGGACGGCACCGTCGGCGTGGTCGTGGCCATGGACCGGCGCGCGGAGGCGGCGGGGTGGCTCGCCGACCTCGGCGAGCGGGCGGTGGCGCTCGGCAGCCTGGAGGCCAAGGGCCTGGAGTACGACGCCACGGTGGTCGTCTCCCCGGCGGAGATCGCGGACGAGTCCCCGGCGGGCCTGCGGGTGCTGTACGTCGCGCTGACGCGTGCCACGCAGCAGCTCACGGTGGTCTCGGGCGACCGGGACAGGCCCGGCGCGGACGGGGTGCCGGAGCTGCTGATTCCGTAGCTCCCGGGCCGTACGGCCGTATGGTCCGCGGCCAGGAGCGTGGTGCGCAGAACCGGCCGCCTGGAGGGGGACCGTATCCGGCGATCCTTTGTTAGCCTGGTGAAGGCACCGACTCGATCCAAGCCCCCGGGCCCAACCTTCGTCGCTTAGAGCGACCACTTGCCGCGAGGCGAGCATGGCGGGTCGGTGTCTTATACGTGTGCATCACCAGGTCCGCGCCCTCCGCTCAGCGGGGGGCGCGGACCTGTTTTGTATGGACCCACCATTCCACAGCCCTCAGCTATCTCGTATGGTGGAAGTGTTCTTCCGAAATTTGTAGCTGGTTACCTTGTACCGGCGGGTAGGTGGGACGATCGGACAACAGGTCCTGCCACACCTGCCGTGTGCCGGGCCCTGTGTGTACAGCGAAAACCAGGGACAGAAGAGGAACACGGCCATGGCAACGGCGCCCAGCGTCTCGTATTCGATGACGGTCCGTCTGGAAGTGCCCGCGAGCGGAACCGCGGTCTCCCAGCTCACCACCGCCGTGGAGTCCTCCGGCGGCTCGGTCACCGGCCTCGACGTGACCGCCTCCGGCCACGAGAAGCTCCGGATCGACGTCACCATCGCCGCGACCTCCACCGCGCACGCGGACGAGATCGTCGAGAAGCTGCGCGGCATCGAGGGCGTCAGCCTCGGCAAGGTCTCCGACCGAACCTTCCTCATGCACCTCGGCGGCAAGATCGAGATGGCGTCCAAGCACCCCATCCGCAACCGTGACGACCTGTCGATGATCTACACCCCGGGCGTGGCCCGCGTGTGCATGGCCATCGCCGAGAACCCCGAGGACGCGCGCCGCCTCACCATCAAGCGCAACTCCGTCGCAGTCGTGACGGACGGCTCCGCCGTGCTGGGCCTGGGCAACATCGGCCCGATGGCCGCGCTGCCCGTCATGGAGGGCAAGGCGGCCCTCTTCAAGCGCTTCGCCGGCATCGACGCGTGGCCGATCTGCCTCGACACCCAGGACTCCGACGCCATCGTGGAGATCGTCAAGGCCATCGCCCCCGGCTTCGCGGGCATCAACCTAGAGGACATCTCCGCGCCGCGCTGCTTCGAGATCGAGGCGCGGCTGCGCGAGGCCCTCGACATCCCCGTCTTCCACGACGACCAGCACGGCACCGCGATCGTCGTGCTCGCCGCGCTCACCAACGCACTTCGCGTCGTGGGCAAGGCAGTTGGGGACGTCAAGGTGGTCATGTCCGGCGCCGGCGCGGCCGGTACGGCCATCCTCAAGCTGCTCCTCGCGGCGGGCGTCAAGAACGCCGTCAGCGCCGACATCCACGGTGTCGTGCACGCGGGCCGCCCCGACCTCGTCGACGCGGCCCCCGACTCCCCGCTGCGCTGGATCGCCGACAACACCAACCCCGAGGGCTACACGGGCACTCTGAAGGAAGCCGTGGTCGGCGCCGACGTCTTCATCGGCGTCTCGGCCCCCAACGTGCTGTCCGGCGAGGACGTGGCCGCGATGGCGGAGGGCGCGATCGTGTTCGCGCTCGCGAACCCGGACCCCGAGGTGGACCCGGCTGTCGCCCGCCAGACCGCCGCCGTGGTCGCCACGGGCCGCTCCGACTTCCCCAACCAGATCAACAACGTGCTGGTCTTCCCCGGCGTCTTCCGCGGCCTGCTGGACGCGCAGTCGCGGACGGTGAACACCGACATGATGCTGGCCGCCGCGACCGCCCTGGCGGACGTCGTCGGCGAGGACGAGCTGAACGCGAACTACATCATCCCGTCGGTGTTCAACGACAAGGTCGCGGGTGCGGTCGCGGGTGCCGTCCGCAAGGCGGCCTCGGCGGTGTGACGGCCGGCGGTCACGGCCGGCGCGAGCGCCGGGTGTGACCGCCACCGTGAGGGCGGTCCGGCGGCGCTGTGACCGCCCTCACGGTCGCCTGATCCCGGCGCGTCGCGAGATGCAGGCCCGCCGGGCCGCCTCTAGGGTTGCGGGGATGCCCGCGAGGTCCGCGGTCCGCAGCAGAGTCTGAGCGAGGACGTGGACGGAGGGTCACCGGGGCGTGACTGTGGCGCTTTTCGTGTGACCCCGGCGGGTGCCGGATTGGCTTTCCCGCCGCTGGTGGGGGCAGGATGCGTAACCGGGCGAGAGGGTCTGACGTTCAGACCCGGGTCCGGGGACTGTCCGAGGGCCCTGGCAGCATCGGCTTCGATCTCACGCCTCTAAGGCAAGTTGAACACGGGAGTACAACATGAACCGCAGTGAGCTGGTGGCCGCTCTGTCCGAGCGCGCCGAGGTGACCCGCAAGGACGCCGACGCCGTTCTGGCCGCGCTCGCCGAGACCGTCGGCGAGATTGTCGCCAAGGGCGACGAGAAGGTCACCATCCCCGGCTTCCTGACCTTCGAGCGCACCCACCGTGCCGCTCGCACCGCGCGCAACCCGCAGACCGGCGACCCCATCCAGATCCCGGCCGGCTACAGCGTGAAGGTCTCCGCGGGCTCCAAGCTCAAGGAAGCCGCCAAGGGCAAGTAGTCCTGCCCCCGGCGCCGGAGGCCGCGCAGGTCTCTGGAACGGTGAGTAGTACGCGCGCCGGTCACGTGGACGGCCGCGCAGGCGCGTAGAAGCGTGGAACGGCGAAGGGCGGCCACCCCGGACGGGGCGGCCGCCCTTCGGCCTGTCCTGGGCCGTCCCGGGCCTCTCCGGGCCGTGGCCGGGCCGCCGTTGGCCCGTACGGGACGCTGTGTGCCACTGTGCGCCCCCCGGGGCCACGAGAAAGCCCCCCGGGCCCTTGCGGGGCCCGGGGGGCTTTCTGACGGCCGGTTACGGCTCAGACGAGGTCGCCGCCCGGCAGTTCGACCTTCGCGCCGAGCTCGACGAGCTTCTCCATGAAGTTCTCGTAGCCGCGGTTGATCAGGTCGATGCCGTGGACCCGCGAGGTGCCCTCGGCCGCCAGCGCCGCGATCAGGTACGAGAATCCGCCGCGCAGGTCGGGGATGACCAGGTCGGCGCCCTGCAGCCTGGTGGGGCCGGAGACGACCGCCGAGTGCAGGAAGTTGCGCTGGCCGAAGCGGCAGGCCGAGCCGCCCAGGCACTCGCGGTACAGCTGGATGTGAGCACCCATCTGGTTGAGCGCCGAGGTGAATCCGAGCCGGGACTCGTAGACCGTCTCGTGCACGATCGACAGGCCCGAGGCCTGCGTCAGGGCCACCACGAGCGGCTGCTGCCAGTCGGTCTGGAAGCCGGGGTGCACGTCCGTCTCCAGCGCGATGGCGTTCAGAGGGCCGCCGGGGTGCCAGAAGCGGATGCCCTCGTCGTCGATCTCGAACGCCCCGCCGACCCGGCGGAAGGTGTTCAGGAAGGTCATCATCGAGCGCTGCTGGGCGCCGCGCACGTAGATGTTGCCGCCGGTCGCCAGGGCCGCGGAAGCCCAGGAGGCGGCCTCCAGGCGGTCCGGGAGCGCCTTGTGGTTGTAGCCGCCGAGGCGGTCGACGCCCGTGATCCGGATGGTCCGGTCGGTGTCGACGGAGATGATCGCGCCCATCTTCTGCAGTACGCAGATGAGGTCCTCGATCTCCGGCTCCACCGCGGCGTTGCTGAGCTCGGTGACGCCCTCGGCCAGGACGGCCGTCAGCAGCACCTGCTCGGTCGAGCCGACCGACGGGTACGGGAGGCGGATCTTGCAGCCGCGGAGGCGCTGCGGGGCCTCCAGGTACTGGCCGCCCTCGCGCTTCTCGATGGTCGCGCCGAACTGGCGGAGCACGTCGAAGTGGAAGTCGATCGGCCGGCCGCCGATGTCGCAGCCGCCCAGGCCCGGGATGAAGGCGTGGCCGAGGCGGTGCAGCAGGGGGCCGCAGAACAGGATCGGGATGCGCGACGAGCCCGCGTGGGCGTCGATGTCGGCGACGTTCGCGCTCTCGACGTGGGTGGGGTCGAGCACCAGCTCGCCCGGCTCCTCGCCGGGACGGACCGTCACCCCGTGCAGCTGGAGCAGACCGCGCACGACCCGGACGTCACGGATGTCGGGAACGTTGCGCAGCCGACTGGGTTCGCTGCCGAGCAGAGCGGCGACCATGGCCTTGGGCACGAGGTTCTTCGCACCGCGGACACGGATCTCGCCCTCAAGCGGGGTACCGCCGTGGACAAGCAGTACATCGTCACTGACTGTGCCGGTCATGAATCTCGCGTTCCGGAGTGGGGTGGGCAGGGGGCCAGAGAAAAGAGTAAGGGCCATCACCCCTTTGTTCGCATGGCTGACGCGGCCATCCGACTGTCATCAATTCCGCACAACACCCTCCGTATCCACCTCATGGCGGAGTGTCGCATTCCGGTCGCGCCGCCCGCGCGCCCTCCCTCCTGCTGCCGTGCGCCCTGAGCTGCGTGAGATCCGATCCCCCCGCGCGCTCCCCGCGGAAGGCGAATGTGGGGGATCATGGCGGCATGACCGAGGTGTCCTCCCTCACAGGGCGGTTGCTCGTGGCCACCCCCGCCCTCGCGGACCCGAACTTCGACCGCGCGGTGGTGCTGCTGCTCGACCACGACGAGCAGGGCTCGCTCGGCGTCGTGCTCAACCGGCCGACCCCGGTGGGCGTCGGTGACGTCCTGTTGCCGTGGGCGCCCCTCGCGGGAGATCCGGGCGTGGTCTTCCAGGGCGGGCCCGTCGCGCTGGACTCGGCCCTGGGCATCGCCGTCATCCCGGGCGAGGAGGGTCCCCTCGGCTGGCGCCGGGTGCACGGGGCGATCGGCCTGGTCGACCTGGAGGCGCCGCCGGAACTGCTGGCCGCGGCGCTGGGGTCCTTGCGCATCTTCGCCGGCTACTCGGGCTGGGGCCCGGGCCAGCTGGAGGACGAGCTGGGCGACGGAGCCTGGTACGTGGTGGAGTCGGAGCCCGGTGACGTGTCCTTCCCGGACCCGGAGCGGCTCTGGCGGGCGGTGCTGCGCCGCCAGCGCAACGAACTCGCGATGGTTGCCACCTATCCGGACGACCCGTCGCTGAACTGACGCGCACGGGGATCGGTACCCTGGTGGCATGAGCACTCTTGAGCCCGAGCGCGGGACTGGCACGGGGACCCTCGTAGAGCCGACGCCGCAGGTGTCCCACGGTGACGGCGACCACGAGCGCTTCGCCCACTACGTCCAGAAGGACAAGATCATGGCGAGCGCCCTCGACGGGACCCCCGTCGTCGCGCTCTGCGGCAAGGTCTGGGTACCGGGCCGGGACCCGAAGAAGTACCCGGTCTGCCCCATGTGCAAGGAGATCTACGAGTCCATGGGCCCCGGCGGGGACAAGGACAAGGGCAAGGACAAGTAGTCCCGCCCTCCACGGCTGCACGAAGGCCCCCTGGGTACGCAACGGCGTATCCAGGGGGCCTTCGGCGTACTAGGGTCGCCGCGACGAGCACTCTGCGGAACGCGCGTTGCGCAGGGCGCAACAGGCTGCTGCGAAGGGCTGACGCATGGACCTGATTCCCGCACCCCGGGCCGCCGTCTTCCACGGGGACGGGCTCCGCTTCGAGTTCGGGCCCGAGCCGACGCTCGAAGCCGGGCCGGGTGGCGAGGGCGTCGCCCGCTGGCTGCGCCGCGAGCTCGGCGCCGCCACCGGCTGGAGCCTGCCGGCCGCGGGGCCCGGCCGGGCCGCGGACATCCGGCTGCGCGTCGACCCGGAGCGGGGGACGGGCGCGGGGGACCGGGCGCCGGACGGTGCGGGCGCGGGGGACCGGGCGCCGGACGGTGCGGGCGCGGGGGACCGGGCGCCGGACGGTGCGGGCGCGGGGCCCGAGTCGTACGGGATCACCGTCGACGCCGCGGGGGCGCTGCTGGTCGGCGCGAGCGGGGCCGGACTCTTCTGGGCCGCCCAGACGCTGCGTCAGCTGCTGGGCCCGGACGCGTACCGCAAGGCCCCGCTGCCCGGCCGCGCGTGGAGCCTGCCGTACGCCGGGATCGAGGACGGTCCCCGGTTCGGGTGGCGCGGGATGATGCTCGACGTCGCCCGGCACTTCACGCCCAAGGACGGGGTGCTGCGGTACATCGACCTGCTCGCCGCGCACAAGCTGAACGTGCTGCACCTGCACCTGACCGACGACCAGGGCTGGCGGGTCGAGATCAGGCGCTACCCGCGGCTGACCGGCGTCGGCGCGTGGCGGGCGCGCAGCAGGCGGGGCCACCGTGCCTCCCCGCTGTGGAACGAGACCCCGCACGGCGGCTACTACACGCGGGACGACATCCGCGAGATCGTCGCGTACGCCGCCGAGCGGCACGTCCGGGTGGTCCCCGAGATCGACCTGCCGGGGCACTCGCAGGCCGCGATCGCCGCCTACCCGGAGCTGGGCAACGCGGACGTGGCCGGCGCCCGGCCGCCGGAGGTCTGGGACGACTGGGGGATCAGCGAGAACGTGCTCGCGCCGACCGAGGCCGTGCTGCGGTTCTACGAGGGGGTCTTCGAGGAACTGCTGGAGCTGTTCCCCGCCGAGGTCTCGCCCTTCGTCCACGTGGGCGGCGACGAGTGCCCCAAGGCGCAGTGGAAGGCCTCCGCGGCGGCCCAGGAGCGGATCCGGGAGCTGGGGGTGGACGGGGAGGACGGGCTGCAGTCCTGGTTCATCCGCCACTTCGACACCTGGCTCGCCGAGCGGGGGCGGCGGCTGATCGGGTGGGACGAGATCCTGGAGGGCGGCCTCGCACCCGGGGCGGCCGTCTCCTCGTGGCGCGGGTACGGGGGCGGGATCGCCGCCGCCGAGGCCGGGCACGACGTGGTGATGTGCCCGGAGCAGCACGTCTACCTGGACTACCGACAGGCGGGCGGCGCCGAGGAGCCGATGCCCATCGCGTACGTGCGCTCGCTGGAGGACGTGTACCGGTTTGAGCCGGTTCCACCGAATTTGTCGGCGGAGGCGGCCGCGCACGTGCTCGGCGCGCAGGCCAACGTGTGGACCGAGGTGATGGAGGACCAGGGCCGCGTCGACTACCAGGTGTTCCCGCGGCTCGCGGCCTTCGCCGAGGTGGTGTGGTCGCGGCTGGCGGAGCCGCGGGAAAGGGACTTCGCCCGCTTCGAGGCCCGGATGGAGGCGGCTCACTACGCGCGGCTGGACGCGCTGGGCGTCGGCTACCGGCCGCCGGGCGGCCCGCTGCCGTGGCAGCGGCGTCCGGGGGTGGTCGGGCGGCCGATCGAGGGAGCGCCCCCGAACGTGTGACAACGCGAGCGGGAACTCTGGCTGGATTTCTGGTGATACGGGGAAAAACAGGCAGTTGAGGGCGGAGGCCCGGACCGCGCCCGGGAGAGGGAATTCGGCAGCGGGGCGGCCGTGGGGCGCCGGGCCGACCCTCGCGCGGGGCGGCCGGGAAGATGTGCCAGAGTTGCCACGTCCCGGCGGTGAGCACGTACCGTACGGCGGACAGGCGTGAGCGCCGTGACCGGGACATCGGGAAGGGGCAGCTGGGTTGACCACGCACGCACCGCATTCAGTTCAGGGGCCGCAGTCGGCGCAGTCCGTGACGCTGCCGACCTCGCTCGACGAGGCCGTGGCGGCGCTCACCGCCATGCCCGCCGCCGTGCCCGTGGCCGGCGGCACCGACCTCATGGCCGCCGTCAACGCCGGACTGCTGCGGCCCGCCGCGCTGGTGGGCCTCGGGCGGATCAACGAGATCCGCGGCTGGCAGTACCAGGACGGGCACGCGCTGCTCGGCGCCGGTCTGACCCACGCGCGGATGGGGCGGCCGGATTTCGCCGCTCTGATCCCCGCGCTGGCGGCCGCCGCCCGAGCCGCCGGTCCCCCGCAGATCCGCAACGCGGGCACCCTCGGCGGGAACATCGCCAGCGCCGCGCCCACGGGTGACGCCCTGCCCGTGCTGGCCGCGCTGGAAGCCGTACTCGTCATCGTCGGCCCGGGCGGGTCGCGCGAGATCCCCGTGTCCCACCTGCTGGCCGGCCGCGAGATGCTGAGCCCGGGAGACCTGATCGGCTTCGTCCGGGTGCCGCTGCTGCACGCGCCCCAGGTGTTCCTCAAGGCCACGGGGCGTACGGGGCCGGGGCGCGCGGTGGCGTCCGTGGGGCTCGTACTGGACCCCGCGCGCCGGGGTGTGCGCTGCGCGATCGGCGCGGTGGCCCCGATGCCGCTTCGGCCGCTGGAGGCCGAACAGTGGGTGGCCTCGTTGATCGACTGGGACGGGGAGCGGACCCTGGCCCCCGAGGCACTGGATGCCTTCGGCGAGTACGTCGCGGCCGCCTGCGTGCCCGACCAGGGCGAACCCGTGGCCCCCGGTGTACTGCATCTGCGGCGGACGGTGGCCGTGCTGGCACGCAGGGCCCTCGGGAGGGCACTGACCTCATGAGCGAGAACGAGAACGAGAACGTGACCCAGGGGAACGGTACGGCGGGCTGGGGCTGGGAACCGGTCCCGCAGGGCGGCGAGTACGACTCCGACGCGACGGCCTTCGTCAAGCTGCCGCAGGACATGCTGGACGCGCTCGGCACGGGGGAGCCCCTGGCCGCGCCCGGGCACGGGTACGTGCCGCCACCGATGATCGTGCCGCTCGGCTCGGCCACCACGGATCCGGCGGCCACGGGTACGTGGTCGATTCCGGTGCAGTGGCCGGAGGCGGGGACCCCGGTCCAGGCGGACCCGGCTTCGGCGCCCGCCCAGGCTCACGCCCCGGCGCCGGTCGGCGGGCCGATCCCGGCGTCGATCCCGATCCCGGCGTCGGTGGCCGCGGCGTTCGCGGAGCCGGAGCCGGAGCCCGATCCGGGGGCGACGGCGGAGTGGCGCTTCCCCGACGCGGATTCGGCGACCGGGCAGTGGGCCGTGGCGGACTCCGCCGGGCAGCCCGCCGATTTCCGGCAGAGCGCGCTGGACGCCGACTGGAGCCAGGCTCCGGCGACGCTGCCGGGCGGGGCCCCGGCCCCGTGGGCGAACCACCCCGACTTCGCGGCGCTGCAGCAGGACCAGGGGACCTTGCCGGGTACGGACGAGGCGGCCGCGGCTTCGGCCGCGGCGGCCACTGCCACGGCGGCGGCCGCCGGGCGGCTGCTCGGCGGGCCCGGGGTCGGCGCCCCGCCGCGCGGGCCGCGCGTGCTGGGCGGCCCCGGTGTGGGCACCCCGCTCCCGGAGGCGGGCGAGCCGGTGCACCCGGCCCCGCACGACATCGAGGCCGCGCACGGTACGGCGGCGATGCAGGTCGAGGGGGAGCGGCCGCACCCGGTGGCCGAGACGGCGGAGCGGCAGGTGGCCGCCGACGGCCTGGACCTCTTCGGCGGAGTGCGGGCCGGGGCGGCGGCGGAACCCGTGCAGGCCGAGCCTGCGCAGGCCGAGCCCGTGGTGTCAGAGCCCGTGGTGTCCGAGCCCGTGCGGTTCGAGCAGGCGGCCGAGCCCGCCGGTAGCGATGGACGGGGCTTCGCGGCATTCGGGCACGAGCCGCAGGCGACTCCCGAGGCCGAGCCCGAGGCCGAGGCCGAGCCCGAGGCAGGGCCTGGGCCCGAGGCCGACGCGGGACCCGAGCACGAGGTCGAGGCGGAACGGGCCGGCGTGGAGCCGGCCGACGCGGACGGGCACGGCTTCGCCGGAGCCGACCCGGCACCGGCCGGGATCCCGGCCGGGCCCACGCCGACCGGCGACACCGCCGACACCGCTGTGGCACCGCCGGCCGAGGACACCGCCGAAGGTTTCCCGCCCGGGGGGCCGACGTACGAAGAAGGAGCAGCGGCAGCCGAGGCCGTCGCCCATCACGAGCACCCGCAGGCTTCCTACGTCCTGCGCGTCAACGGCGCCGACCGGCCCGTCACCGGAGCCTGGATCGGCGAGTCCCTGCTCTACGTGCTGCGCGAGCGCCTCGGCCTCGCCGGCGCCAAGGACGGCTGCTCGCAGGGCGAATGCGGCGCCTGCGCGGTGCAGGTCGACGGCCGGCTCGTCGCCTCCTGCCTGGTGCCGGCCGCGACGGCCGCCGGGAGCGAGGTCCGTACCGTCGAGGGTCTCGCGACCAACGGGGAACTCTCGGACGTGCAGCAGGCGTTGTGCAGGTCGGGCGCGGTGCAGTGCGGATTCTGCGTGCCGGGCATGGCCATGACCATCCACGACCTGCTGGAGGGCAATCACGCCCCCAGCGAGCTGGAGACCCGTCAGGCCCTGTGCGGCAACCTGTGCCGCTGCTCCGGCTACGCGGGGGTCATCGACGCCGTGCGCGAGGTCGTGGCCGAGCGCGAGGCGACGGCGTCGGCTTCGGCGGCTTCGGCGGCTTCGGCGGCGGCCGAGCCCGCCGGTCAGGTTCCGGCTCAGGGTTTCCCTGAGCCGCGCATTCCGCATCAGGCACAGCCCGGCGAGGGCGGCATCCACCACGGAGGCACGGTGTGAGCGCGCAGGACGCGGCGACGGCCACGACGACGACCATGAACGCCACGGTCACGGCCTCGGCCGCCCCCGAGGTCCCGGAGCAGCAGGTACCGCGCGGAATCGGAGCCTCCGTCCCGGCCGTCGACACCCGCGCCAAGACCGAGGGCACTTTCCCCTACGCCGCCGACCTGTGGGCCGAGGGCCTCCTGTGGGCCGCCGTGCTGCGCTCCCCGCACGCCCACGCCCGGATCCTCTCCATCGACACCTCGGCCGCCGCGGAGATGCCCGGCGTGCGCGCCGTCGTCACCCACGCAGACGTCCCCGGCGCCACCACGCACGGCCGCCGCATCGCCGACCGGCCGGTCTTCGCGCACGACGTCGTACGCCACCACGGCGAGCCCATCGCCGCCGTCGCCGCCGACCACCCGGACACGGCACGGCTCGCCGCGGCCGCGATCGCCGTCGAGTACGAGCTGCTTGACCCGGTGACCGACCCCGAGCAGGCCTTCGGCGCGCCCGCCCTGCACCCCGACGGCAACCTGATCCGGCACATCCCGCTCCGCTACGGCGACCCGGAGGCCACCGGCGAGGTCGTCGTCGAGGGCCTGTACCGGATCGGCCGCCAGGACCCCGCGCCCATCGGCGCCGAGGCCGGGCTGGCCGTGCCGCGGCCCGACGGCGGAGTCGAGCTGTACACCGCCTCCACCGACCCGCACACCGACCGCGACCTCGCGGCGGCCTGCTTCGGTCTCGAACCGGACCGTGTGCGCGTCGTGGTCACCGGAGTCCCGGGCGCGACGGCCGACCGCGAGGACGCGGCGTTCCAGCTCCCCCTCGGCCTCCTCGCCCTGCGCACGGGCTGCCCCGTCAAGCTGGCCGCGACCCGCGAGGAGTCCTTCCTCGGCCACACCCACCGCCACCCGACCCTGCTGCGCTACCGCCACCACGCGGACGCGGAGGGCCGGCTGGTCAAGGTCGAGGCCCAGATCCTGATGGACGCGGGCGCGTACGCGGACTCGTCCTCGGAATCCCTCGCGGCGGCCGTGGCCTTCGCCTGCGGCCCGTACGTCGTCCCGCACGCCTTCGTCGAGGGCTGGGCGGTCCGTACGAACAACCCGCCGTCGGGCCACGTACGCGGCGAGGGCGCCATGCAGGTGTGCGCGGCGTACGAGGGCCAGATGGACAAGCTCGCCGCCGCGCTCGGCATCGACGGCGCGGAACTCCGTATGCGCAACGTCCTGGCGACCGGCGACCTGCTCCCCACGGGCCAGACGGTGACGTGCCCGGCCCCGGTGGCGGAACTCCTGCGTGCGGTCCGCGACTCCGAGCTGCCGTCGCTCCCGAAGGACACCCCGGAGGACGAGTGGCTGCTGCCGGGCGGTCCGGAGGGCGCCGGTGAGCCGGGCGCCGTGCGGCGCGGGGTCGGCTACGGCGTCGGCATGGTGCACATGCTGGGCGCGGAGGGCGCCGACGAGGTCGCCACGGCCACCGTGAAGGTGGTCAACGGCGTGGCGACGGTCATCTGCGCGGCGGTCGACACGGGCCAGGGCTTCGCCACGCTGGCCCGTCAGATCGTCCAGGAGGTCCTGGGCGTCGACGATGTGACGACGGCTCCGGTCGACACGGACCAGCCGCCGGCCGGCCCGTCGGCGCACGGCCGCCACACGTGGGTGTCGGGCGGCGCGGTGGAGCGGGCGGCGAAGATGGTCCGCACGCAGCTCCTCCAGCCGATGGCGCACAAGCTCGGCATGTCCACGGAACTCCTCCAGATCGCGGACGGCCGGATCACGTCGTACGACGGCGCGTTCTCCACGACGGTCACGGAGGCGATGCAGGGCAAGGAACTCTGGGCGACGGCCCAGTGCCGCCCGCATCCGACGGAACCCCTGGACGGGGACGGCCAGGGCGACGCGTTCGTGGGCCTCGCGTTCTGCGCGATCCGCGCGGTGGTGGACGTGGACATCGAGCTGGGCTCGGTGCGCGTGGTCGAACTGGCCGTGGCCCAGGACGTGGGCCGCGTCCTCAACCCGCGCCAGCTGGCGGCCCGTATCGAAGCGGGCGTGACCCAGGGCGTGGGCGCGGCCCTGACGGAGAACCTCCGCACGGTCTCCGGCCTGGTCCGCCACCCCGACCTGACGGGCTACGCCCTGCCGACGTCGCTGGACGCCCCGGTGGTGCGCATCGTCAAACTGGTCGAGGAACGCGACGTGGTGGCCCCCTTCGGCGCGAAGGCGGCGAGCGCGATCCCTGTGGTGACGGCTCCGGCGGCGGTAGCCTCGGCGGTCCGGGCCGCCACGGGCCGCCCGGTGAACAGGCTCCCGATCCGGCCATCGGCGGCGGTCGCGGCGCCCAACTAGTGACCGTGTGACCCGCATTGCACGTGCAACCCCGGGCTTGGGGCTGTCGGTGCCGGTCGCTAGAGTGATCGGTGAGAGCGTGCACGCGCGCGTGCGAACGGGTGCGAACAGGCGCGAACGGGGACGGGGAGCGGCGGTAACTCACGCCGCGACCACGGGGAGACGGGGAGTCGGGGAGGCCATCGTGGCAGCGGAGAACGGGCCAGGTCTGTTTGGGACGGACCTTTCGGCAGGTCTGGCGGACTCGATCAGGAAGCAGGCGGACGCGCAGGCGAAGGCGGCTGCACTGCGGATCGAGTACGACTCGCTGAAGGACTACAAGAAGCTGGTGGACGGCCTCCTGACGTCGCTGGAGGAGTCTCCGGCGGAGCACGGGAAGCTGTCCCACGGCACGCTGCCGGCGGGTGTGCTGGGCACGGGCTTCCCGGAGGCCGACGCCCTCTTCAAGTCGTACAACACCGTTCACGCCGAGCTGCAGAAGCTCTCGAAGGGCCTCGCGGACCAGATCGAGGCCCTGGGCATCGCGATCCTGACGGCGGGCAAGGACTTCGGCCAGGTGGACGACGACACCAAGCGGCGCATGTTGGCCATTGCCAAGGAAGCCCGCGAGAACTACCGCGCGGAACGTGATCCGTACGCGAAGAAGAAGGGCGACGCGCCGAACAGCCCGGGCGCTCACGGCGGTGCGACGAACGGCGGCGTGATCTGATGACGGATTTCGAGGGTTACTCGCACGCGCAGCTGGCCGCGATGGTCGCTTCGCTCGACTCCAAGACGGTGGCGCAGCGGGGTACGCAGCTCACCGAAGCCTCCAAGGCGATCAAAGAGATCGGGCAGAAGCTCAAGGACCACAAGGTCGAGGGCTGGGAGGGTGAAGCAGCCGTCAAGTTCCAGGAATGGGTGAGCCGCGCGGGCAGCGCAACGCTGGTACTTGCCGACTACAGCGCCACGGGCGGCCATTGGATGACCTTGGCTGCCCAGACCATGTCCGAGATCCACATGCCCACGTACGACGCCGGGGCAGAGGCCGAGCTCAAGGAAGACCTCGCGACCGCGCGGAAGTACCACAACGAGCCGGATGCGCAGAAGCTGGGCCAGGAGGCTTGGTCAAAGCTGAGCGGGGACCACACGCGGGCGGTGGACGCGCTGAAGAAGCTCTCCGAGTCGTACAGCTTGTCGGCGGGGGAGATGGACAAGGCGCCGATTCCGACGTTCCCGGAGCCGCCGCAGGCCTTCGTGCCAGAGCACGTCGATGGCGAAGGTGCTATCGCTCGCCCGGGAGGCAGTTCCGCACCTGGGAGTTCGGGAAGCTCCTCATATGGATCGTCGGCACCCGGCGGTAGCGGTGCTGCGAACGAGCCGGGCTGGATCCCTGGACACCAGCCTCAGCTGGACAACACATTGCCTCCGACGACCGGGCCGGTGCCGGTGACCCCGGACCGCAACGTGGACGTGGCCCTCGACACCGTCACCACGCTGCCCAACCCGACCCTGCCTCCGACGACCACGCCAGTCGGCCCGCTGCCCACCGGCCCCAGCGGTCCCAACCCCGTCAGCCTCGTTCCGCCTGTGCCTCCGCTGCCGTTCGGCGGGATGAAGACGATTCCCGGCATCGGGCCCGTGGGCTTCCCGCCCAGCGGTCCGATCCCGGGCACGAGCGGTCCTCTCGGCAAGCTCGGTATGCCAGGCATGCCCCCGCGGGACACCGGGATCATGGGTGGCCGCCAGGTGACTTCCACCGGCCCCAGCTCGGGTATCCCGCGCGGCACGGTCATCGGCACCGAAGGCACGCAGGCCGGCCGCGGCATGATGGGCGGCGGTATGGGCCACGGCATGGGCGGTTCCCACGGCGGCCAGAGCGGCATCCCGGCAGGCCGTCGTCTGGCCTCGGAGCCGGGAGGTATCGTCGGCGGGCGTCAGCCTGCGACGGGCGGCCACTCGGCGCCGTTCACTCAGGGCGGCTCGGGCCTCGTGCGGAACAACGCCGGTGGTATCGGCGCGGGTGCGCGCACTCAGGGCGGCCGACGCGATGACCAGGCCGGCGAACGCCCCGACTACCTGGCCGAGGACGAAGAGACCTGGCAGGGCAACCGTCGTGTTGTTCCACCAGTGATCGACTGAGCAGAACGGACATTGCACGGGATGCGCATGCGTAAGGCGACCTCGGCCCTGGTGGGTCTGCTGCTGGCCGGGGTCGCCGCGACCCCGGCCCATGCGGAGACGATTCGTTCGCAGCAGTGGCATCTCGACGCGATGAAGGCCGACGACATCTGGAAGATCAGCACAGGTAGGGGCATCACCGTCGCGGTGATCGACAGCGGCGTCGACCGCATCCCGGAACTCGAAGGGCAGGTCCTCCCCGGCAAGGACTTCGAACCGGAGGCCACCGAGGGTGACGAACGCACGGACATCAGCAGCCACGGCACCACCATGGCCGCAATCATTGCCGGTAGTGGCAAACACCCGAGCGGTGATGGCGGCTTTGGACTTGCACCTGGTGCCAAGATTCTTCCAATCCGCGTGCCTCACGAGGTGAACATGGCAACTCCGTCGTGGGTCGCCGCCATCAGGTATGCGGCGGACTCGGACGCCAAGATTATTAATATCTCGCTGGCCTTGCAGAGCACACCAAAGGACGACGAGGCGCGAACTGCAGCGGTGAAGTATGCGCTTTCCAAGGGAAAGTTGATCTTCGCAGGCGCCGGCAATGATGGGGATACGACCAACAAGATCCTCTATCCGGCCGCTACCCCCGGAGTGGTGGCGATCGGCGCTGTGGATGCCAAAGGCGAGGCGACCAAGGAGTCGCAGCACGGCCCGCAGATTGACATGTCTGCCCCGGGTATCGACATCGTTACGGCCTGCGGGAGCAAGACCGGTCTTTGCAAGAACCACGGCACAAGTGACTCCACCGCCCTCGCCTCCGCCTCCGCCGCCCTCCTCTGGTCCGCCCACCCCGACTGGACCAACAACCAGGTCCTCCGCGTCCTCCTGAACACGGCCGGCAAGCCAACCGACGGCTCGCAGCGCAACGACTTCGTCGGCTACGGCGTCGTCCGCCCCCGCATCGCGGTGCCCACCCCCGGCGACCCCGGCCCGGCGGACGTCTACCCGCTGCCCGACCTCGCAGCGGCCGACGCCGCGAACAAGCCCTCGGCCTCCCCGGACGGCAAGGCCCCCGAGTCGGCGGCGCCCAAGCCGGTGCCGCAGGCCGAGGAGAAGAAGGACGGCAGCCTGCTTCCCTGGATCGGTCTCGGTCTGGGAGCCTGCCTGCTGATCGGCGGAGCCGTCACCGCGGTCGTGGTGCGCCGTAACCGCTGACCGCTGGCCGCTGAACCACTACCGGATCTGACAGGGGAGTTCTACGCGATGTCGTTCGACGAGGAATGGTCGGCGGCACGCGCCACGGCCGCCGCCAACGTCTCCATGCGGCTCAACCACGTACCCGTAGAACCCGGTGGCGGTGGCGGCGGCGACCTCGATCTCAACCAGGACCACATCGGTGCCATCGGCTCCGAGGCGTACAAGCTGCACACCCGTCTGCTGACCGACGGCAAGCACGCCTCCACCGCGACCGCTGAGGCCGCGGGCGCGCTCACGAAGGAGAGCTTCGCGAGCGGGGCCGCGCTGCTCAAGGTCAACACCACCTGGGAGAGCCAGGTGAAGACCCTCGTGGCCGCCTGCGCCAACATCTCCAACGGGCTGAACTACTCGCTCACCTCCCACGCCAAGGACGAGCAGGAGCTCCACGCCGACTTCACCGTTTCCGCCCTCGACAAATACCTCAAGTAGGCGCCCGCATGCTGACGTACGAGAACGTGATGAACGCCCCGCTGGACAAGCTCCAGACGGCAGTCACCGACTGGAAGGCGCTCGTCGACAAGCTGGACGAGCTGGCCGAAGCGGCGCGCAACGGGATGAAGGCCAAGGCCGACAAGGCCGAGTGGAGCGGGGTCACCGCCAGTGTGGGGCGGGGGTTCGTCGACAAGACGGCCAAGGAGTTCGAGGACGCCGCCAAGGAGGCCAAGGGCGTCCACCAGCTCCTCAGTGACGGCCACACCACCATCAAGACGGCCCGGGACGCCCTGAAGAAGGCCGTCGACGAGGAGGCCCCGGCCGCCGGGTTCCGGGTGGACGCGACCGGCAAGGTCTCGGCCGTTCCGATGGACCCGAAGACCCAGTACGCGGCCAGGCACGACCCGGACTACCCCGAGTTCCTGCGCAAGCAGGAGGAGAACCGCAAGGCCTGGCAGGCGCGGGTGGACCGGCTCGTCGAGGACTGCGCGGACGCCGACGACTCCCTGGCCCGCGCACTGCGCGCCAACGTCTCGGACGACCACAACTTCACCGCGCCGAAGTACACCACCCTGGACGGCGAACAGGCCGACAGGGCGGCCGAGCTGATGAAGAAGCTCAGCAAGGAACAGGGCGGCGTGGCCCGCAACCCCGAGGCGCTGCGCGAGCTGGAGGACCTGCTCGACGACAACCGCAACGAAGCCGACTTCTCCACGGACTTCTACCGCAAGCTCGGCCCCGAGGGCACGCTTGAGGCGTACGCGAAACTGTCCATCGACGCGTCGACCCTGGGTGAGGCGGGCAAGGACCGTCTGGCGATGGTCGGCAACATCCAGAACGACATGGGCGCGATGCTGGGGCTCGCCACGCAGAAGGACTCGCCGAACCACCTGGATGCGGCGTGGACGACCGACCTGATGAAGGCCGGTCGTAAGGAGATGCAGGTCACCGGTGATCTGACCAGCAAGATCTACGGTTACCAGGCGTTGGGCGCGCTGCTCCACGAGGGCAAGTACGACAAGGACTTCCTGACCTCGGTCGGCCGGGACATGGTCGCGTTCGACCGCGAGAACCCCAAGGCCTGGGAGCACGGGTCCCCGTACGACCCGAAGACGGTGCTCAGCCAGGGCAAGGACGGCAGCCGGGGCTTCTACCCGCTGACGGGCCTGATGGACGCGATGTCCCACAACCCGGACGCGGCGACGGCCTTCTTCACCGAACCGGTCCGCCAGGACAGCAACGGCGACGGCATCGTCACCCTGGCCGACAAGGCCGTGGACGGGGAACACGGCAAGGCCCGGGGCATGGTCGACTACATGCTGGACAAGGAGTCGTGGGCCGACGGCTTCGACCGGAGCCCATCCCACCCCTACGGCGAGGCCGGCCCGGCCCAGGAGGCCCTCGGTGGCGCGCTCGAAGCGGCGGTCTCGGGCCGCGTGCCGGGCGACGAGGACGCGAAGCCGGTGCCGCACACCAAGGAAATGGCGGCGATCATGGAAGACGTCGTCCAGAAGGTCGGCGACGACCCGTCGCTGGTGGCGCAGGACCCGGACGACGAGGACAAGAAGCCGCGTCTGGGCCCCATGGCCGGGCACCTCGGCAACATGGCGGCGGAATACATCCCGGACCTCCAGGCCGCCGCCGAGAACGGCGGGAACCAGATCAAGGTCGAGGGGGACATGGCTGAGTTCAACAAGGCGACGATGTCTCGTTTCCTCGGCGCGGTCGGCCAGGATCCGGAGGCCTACGGTGCCATCACGAATGCCAACCAGGCGTTCACGGCGGTCCTCGTCACCGACGTGGTCCAGCACCGTGGCGACAGCGGCCTCCTCGACGCGGCCGTGGAGAACGCCGTACAGCCCGGTGGCCAGATCGCGGGCATGATGACGGAGGCCCGCGCGCAGGGCATGCACGCCGAGACGGCTCACACGAACGAGGAGTACGTGAAGGGCGTTGAGGACGGCGCCAAGTGGATCAATCGCGGCATCACGGCCGCCGGCGGCAAGTACCTCGAAATGGTGCCGATCGCCGGTGACGTCGTGGAATGGGTCCAGGAGGACATCACCGAGCTCTTCGTCGAGGACGCCAAGGAGAAGGGCAAGGAGAGGACTGCCAACACCGAAGAGGCTGTGGCGAAGATGTACGCAGAGGCCGAAGGCCAGACGAGCGACGCGGCAAGTAGGGCCGTGCTGCACGCAGCTGCCGGCTCGGGCCTGTCCGAGAAGGACATCAACACTCTCGCTGGTGTGGCGTCCAAGGAGTCGGCGGTCGCTCATTCGGTCGGCCGGGACTTGGTGGACAGCTCGAAGGGGGCTTCCTGATGTCCGTGCCGAGGCCAGGGCGAGCCAACGGCGCGCCGCACCCGGGCCGCTCGCAGGTCAGGCCGATGTACGTTCACCTGGTGAAGGACGACCAGGACTTCCCCCACAAGGAGCCGAAGTGCGCGCGCTGATGGTTTCCACCGCCCGCATCGTGGCACTCGGGGTGCTGGTGGCCCTGGGCGCCGGATGTACCACGTCAGGTCCCGAGCCCAAGGCGTCGCGTTCGGTGAAGAGCCCGGAAGTGGACCTGACGGCGGCATGTCCCGGGTTGATCACGGATGCCGCCGGTGAGGCACTGATGCACGTGCTGCAGTCCTCGCATCTGGTCAACGACGATGCGCAGACCGTCGGCGTCACGGCCATGGGCAAGGCTCTGGAGGAGGCCTACCGCGAGGCGCCGAAGGCCCAGGATGTTGTCGTTCCTGCGTGCACCGTCACCGGAATCGTGGGCAGGGGGAAGCGGGTAGGGGAGATCGGTCTCGCCGCCGAGAACAGGAACGTCGGCGCCCCAGGAACCGACCAGACGGGTGTCCGCGTGACGCGCGCCGACAAAGAGCGAGGTGTGGCCTTCGACTGCGTGAGTACCCGTGTCGGCTCCACACGCGACATGCCGCTGCGGATCACGGCGTTCTACAAGGACCGGTACCAAAGCAGCAGGGGAGACGCCGTGCTCGGTGAGGACTACCTGGTCCTTGCCCACTCCGGCGCGCTTGCGATCGCCAAAGAGTTGGGATGCGAGAACAACGGTGGACTACCCGATGGGGCCTCTGATCTCCCGAAGCCGTGACGTATGGCGTGGGCCGGTTACTCCCGGACGCAGAGAGAAGGCCGCCCAGGGGAGCTCCTGTCCCTGAGCGGCCTTCCGCTGAAGCCGTGACCGGAATCGAACCGGCGTAACTCGCTTTGCAGGCGAGTCCCTCAACCACTCGGGCACACGGCTGTGGGGTGGTGATGTGCACGACCGTACGGGGGGCTTCGGGGCCCCGGAAGGGCTGCGCGGCGGCTGCAATGCGACTGCCATGCCGCGTTCATGGACCTAGGTCCGGCGGCCGAGGCGGGATCCGCCGAATTGACAGGGACCAGACGGGGGTACGCCCCTTACTCTGGGGCGATGAGCGCCCTCGAACCCCGCGTGCCCGAGAAGACCGCACCCGTCCCCCCGCCGCCGTCGGGCGCCGGCATCCTCGGACCCGCGTACCGGACGCTCAGCATCGGGATCATCTCCGTCATCTTCCTGATCGCCTTCGAGGCCACCGCCGTGGGCACGGCCATGCCCGTCGCCGCGCGGGAGCTGGACGGGATCGGGCTCTACGCCTTCGCCTTCTCCGCCTACTTCACGACCAGCCTCTTCGGCATGGTCCTGTCCGGCCAGTGGGCCGACCGCCAGGGGCCGCTGCGGCCGCTGACCGTCGGGATCGCCTCGTTCGCCACGGGGCTCGTGGTCGCCGGAACCGCCGGCGCCATGTGGGTCTTCGTCATCGGCCGGGCGATACAGGGCTTCGGCGGCGGGCTGGTCATCGTCGCCCTCTACGTGGTCGTCAGCCGAGCCTACGAGGAGCGGCTGCGCCCCGCGATCATGGCGGCCTTCGCCGCCAGCTGGGTGGTCCCCTCGATCGTCGGCCCGCTCGCCTCCGGCACGGTCACCGAGCACCTCGGGTGGCGGTGGGTCTTCCTCGGGATACCCGCCCTCGTCGTCATACCGCTCGTCATCGCGCTGCCGGCGATACGGCGGACCGCGTCGGGGCCGGTGGACCCGGACGCGCCGCCGGTGGCGTTCGACCGGCGCCGGATCCGGCTGGCCTTCGGTATCTCCGTCGGCGCCGGGCTGCTGCAGTACGCCGCCCAGGACCTGCGGTGGCTTTCGCTGCTCCCGGGCGCGGCGGGCGTGGCCCTGCTGGCGCCCGCCGTGCGGGGGCTGCTGCCGCGCGGCACCTACCGGGCGCGGCGCGGGCTGCCGTCGGTGGTGCTGCTGCGCGGGGTGGCTGCGGGGTCGTTCATCGCGGCGGAGAGCTTCGTACCGCTGATGCTGGTCACCCAACGGGGGCTGAGCCCGACGCTGGCCGGCTTCTCGCTCGCGCTGGGCGGGCTGACCTGGGCGGGCGGCTCGTGGGTGCAGTCGAAGGGGCGGATGGCTCCGTACCGGGAACGGCTGATGGTCGGCGGGATGGTGATGGTGGCCTTCGCCATCGCGGCCGCGCCGGCCGTGCTGATCGAGTCGGTGCCGGTGTGGACGCTGGCGCTGGCCTGGGCCGTGGGGTGCCTGGGGATGGGGCTCGTCATCGGCTCGACGAGCGTGCTGCTGCTGAAGCTGTCGGCGCCGGAGGAGGCGGGGGCGAACTCCGCCGCGCTGCAGATCTCGGACGCGCTGGCCAATGTGGTGCTGCTCGCCGGTGGCGGGGCGGCGTTCGCCGCGCTGGGCGGGGGCGCGGTGGGGGCGGCGCACAGTGCTGCCGCGAAGGGGGCGGCCGCCTCGCACCCGGCCGCGTTCGTGGTGGTGTTCCTGCCGATGGCGTGCGTGGCGCTGCTGGGGGCGTGGGTCGCGACCCGGCTGGATCCCGCTCCGGAATCCGGCTGACACCAGCTGGTACCACGCGGTACCGTGGCGTTATGGCTGGTCTCAACGTCAGGTTCACCGAAGAAGAGCTGGACGCCCTGCGCGAGCGCGCCGAGGCGGAGGGCCGCAGCATGCAGTCCTTTGCGCACGAGGCGGTGATCAAAGCCGTAAACGAGCACTCCCGGCTCTTCAACGAGGCGGCCGAGCACGTCCTGAAGGTCAGCGGTGAGCTGAACCGGAGGCTTGCGTGACCCGGTACCTGACCCTGCCCGAGGTGCTGAACCTCGCGGAGCGGCTCGGGACCAGCGAGGTGCGCGACTACGGGCTGCTCGACTCGGCGCTCGCCCGCCCCCGGTCGAGCGTCTTCGGTCAGGATGCCTACCCGGACATCTGGGAGAAGGCAGCCGCCCTGATGGAGTCGCTCGCCCGCAATCACTGCCTGGTGGACGGCAACAAGCGCATCGCCTGGTACGCCACCTGGGTCTTCCTCCACATGAACGGACATCCGCTCGATGCCGAGTTCGACGTGGACGAGGCCGAGCAGTTCGTGCTCGACGTGTGCCAGGGGGCCCTCGACGTTCCCAAGATCGCAGCGCAGCTCCAGAGGTTCGCACGCTGAGACCCGTGTGTGACGCTCGCCGCACCCGCCGAGGTCACGGGCCTGTCCCTCCGCGAGGGGCGGGCCCGTCCCGGTAAGGTGGCCCGGTTGTCCTACGTACGACTGCCCGTACCAGTACGCGAGTACGCCGAGAGCCCGAACCGGAGACCGTGACTACTACCGCCTCCCACCACCTCTCACCCGCCTTCCCCGGCCGTGCCCCCTGGGGCACCGCCAGCGCGCTGCGTGCCTGGCAGCAGGGGGCGCTGGACCGCTACATCCAGACCCAGCCGCGGGACTTCCTCGCGGTCGCCACGCCGGGCGCCGGAAAGACCACCTTCGCGCTGACCCTCGCGTCCTGGCTGCTGCACCACCACGTCGTCCAGCAGGTGACGGTGGTCGCACCGACCGAGCACCTGAAGAAGCAGTGGGCGGAGGCGGCGGCGCGGATAGGCATCCGGCTGGATCCCGAGTACTCCGCCGGGCCGCTCAGCAAGGACTACCACGGCGTCGCCGTCACGTACGCGGGTGTCGGCGTGCGGCCCATGCTGCACCGCAACCGCTGCGAGCAGCGCAAGACCCTGGTGATCCTCGACGAGATCCACCACGCCGGCGACTCGAAGTCCTGGGGCGAGGCCTGCCTGGAGGCCTTCGACCCGGCGACCCGGCGCCTGGCCCTGACGGGCACGCCCTTCCGGTCCGACACCAATCCCATTCCCTTCGTGACCTATGAAGAGGGGAACGACGGGATCCGGCGGTCGTCCGCCGACTACACCTACGGGTACGGGAACGCGCTCGGGGACGGCGTCGTCCGGCCCGTCATCTTCCTTTCCTACAGCGGGAACATGCGCTGGCGGACGAAGGCGGGCGACGAGATCGCAGCCCGGCTCGGCGAGCCGATGACCAAGGACGCCATCTCGCAGGCCTGGCGTACGGCCCTGGACCCGCGCGGCGACTGGATGCCGAACGTGCTGCGCGCCGCCGACCAGCGGCTGACGGAGGTCAGGAAGGGCATCCCGGACGCGGGCGGCCTGGTCATCGCCTCCGACCAGGACTCGGCGCGCGCGTACGCCAAGCTGCTCAGGGAGATCACGGGCAGCAAGGCGACCGTGGTGCTCTCCGACGACACCGGCGCGTCCAAGCGGATCGACGAGTTCAGCGCGGACGGCAGCCGCTGGATGGTCGCGGTCCGGATGGTGTCCGAGGGCGTCGACGTGCCCAGACTGGCCGTCGGGGTGTACGCCACGACCATTTCGACCCCGCTGTTCTTCGCCCAGGCCGTCGGCCGCTTCGTGCGATCCCGCAGACGTGGCGAGACCGCGTCCGTGTTCCTTCCGACCATCCCCTACCTCCTCGGCTTCGCGAACGAGATGGAGGTCGAGCGCGACCACGTCCTCGACAAGCCGAAGAAGCAGGGCGAGGAGGACCCGTACGCCGAGTCCGAGAAGGAGATGGACGAGGCGAACCGGCAGGAGGACGAGGACACCGGCGAGGACGAGCAGATGTCCTTCGAGGCGCTGGAGTCCGACGCGGTATTCGACCGGGTCCTCTACGACGGCGCCGAGTTCGGCATGCAGGCGCACCCGGGCAGCGAGGAGGAGCAGGACTACCTCGGCATCCCCGGGCTGCTGGAGCCGGACCAGGTGCAGATGCTGCTGCAGAAGCGCCAGTCGCGGCAGATCGCGCACAGCCGGCGCAAGCCCGACGCGGACGCGGACCTGCTGGAGCTGCCGGCCGACCGGCGGCCCGTGGTCTCGCACAAGGAACTGCTGGAGCTGCGCAAGTCGCTGAACACGATGGTGGGCGCGTACGTCCACCAGAGCGGCAAGCCGCACGGCGTCATCCACACGGAGCTGCGCCGGGTGTGCGGCGGGCCGCCGAGCGCGGAGGCGACGGCGGGCCAGCTGCGCGAGCGGATCAAGAAGGTGCAGGAGTGGGCCACCCGTATGCGGTGATCTGTTCCCACAGGCGTGAGCCGGGGGCCGTACGGAGCTTCGTACGGCCCCCGCGGAGATCCCGGGTCACGAAACGACGTCAAGGGCGGTCAGGAAACGGCATAAAGGGGTAGTGTGCGCCCGGATTCTGGACGAGCCCTTCCGCTGAGCGGACCTGCTCGCTAATGTCCCCGCATCGAACGCACCGTGGCAGCGCCGCCGCGGGAGCGCAGCCGGTGCAATGGCCGCTACCGGCGGCCTCTCCGTGCGCCGCCGTGGGACCGGCGGCGTGCCGCCCAGAGAGTCACCGCCGCTCACCGAAAGAGGGAGAGGCGTCGTGACCGCGGAAACCTCCCAGACTCTCGACAGAGGGCTCAGAGTCCTCAAACTGCTCGCCGACACCGACCACGGTCTGACCGTCACCGAGCTCTCCAACCGCCTCGGTGTCAACCGCACCGTGGTCTACCGGCTTCTCGCCACCCTTGAGCAGCACGCCCTGGTCCGCCGTGACCTCGGCGGCCGGGCCCGGGTCGGGCTCGGAGTGCTGAGGCTGGGCCGGCAGGTGCATCCGCTCGTACGTGAGGCCGCCCTGCCCGCGCTGCGGTCCCTCGCCGAGGACATAGGCGCCACCGCGCACCTGACCCTCGTCGACGGCACCGAGGCGCTCGCCGTCGCCGTCGTGGAGCCGACCTGGACGGACTACCACGTGGCCTACCGGGCCGGCTTCCGCCACCCGCTGGACCGCGGGGCCGCCGGGCGCGCCATCCTGGCCGCCCGTCAGGGCGCGCTGATCGAGCCCGGGTACACGCTGACCCACGGGGAGCTGGAGGCAGGAGCCAGTGGCGCCGCCGCGCCGCTCGTGGGGATCACCGGGCTGGAGGGCAGCGTCGGGGTCGTGATGCTGGCCGACGCCGTGCCCGAGCGGGTCGGTCCGCGGGTGGTCGACGCGGCGCGTGAGGTCGCGGACGCCCTTCGCTGAGCCGCGGGCCGGGTCACCCGGTGCCGGTGCGGCGTCGGGTGCGGCGCCGTCGCCGGGAGCCGGTGCCGGCAGCCGTGCCCAGGGCCGGGCCGGGCTGCCCGGCGGGGCTGAGTGGCGCCGCGGGGCGGCCAGCTAGATTGGGCGGGTGCTCTCTCGTCTCACACGTCTGCCGCGTCCCGCCGCCCTGGCCGTCTGCGCCGTGCCCGTGCTCGCGCTGTTCGCCGTCGCGGTCTTCGCGCCTCTGCCCTTCGTGATCGCCCAGCCGGGGCTCACGGCCGACGTGCTGGGCGAGCGGGACGGCAAGGCCGTGATCGCGGTCACCGGCGCCCCGGCCCGGCAGACCACGGGCCAGCTCCGCATGACCACCATCCAGGCCACCGGCCCCTCCGCGACGGTGAACCTCCCCGAACTCCTCGACAACTGGTTCGACACCTCCCGGGCCGTCCTGCCCAAGGAGGCCGTCTACTCGTCGGGCGGAACCGACAAGGAGATCGAGGAGCACAACCTGGAGGAGATGGCCAAGTCCCAGTCGACGGCCTCGCAGGCTGCGCTCGGCTACCTCCACAAGGACCCCAAGGACGTCAAGGTCGACCTGAACCTCGCCGACGTCGGCGGTCCCAGCGCCGGGCTCCTCTTCTCCCTCGGCATCGTCGACAAGCTCGACGGCGACGGCAGCGGCGGCGATCTCACCGGCGGACGCACCATCGCCGGTACGGGCACCATCGACGCGGACGGCAAGGTCGGCGCGGTCGGCGGAGTGGCCCTGAAGACCCAGGCCGCGCGGCGCGACGGGGCGAGCGTGTTCCTCGTACCGAAGGCCGAGTGCTCGGACGCGCGGTCGGAACTCCCCGAAGGGCTCCGGCTGGTCCCCGTCACCTCGCTGACGGAAGCCGTGAACTCCCTTCGGGCGCTGAACCGGGGAGAGCCTGTTCCGTCCTGCTGACGGAAGGAACGCCGTCCATGCCGCGCCACGCCGGGAACACCAGCGGCGCCAGAGTGGTCAGCAGGTACGTGCCGCCGAACAGCAGCAGCGCCGTCGACACGCCGAACCCGTCGACGAGCAGGCCCGCCGCGAGCCCGCCCAGCGGCATGGTCAGCTCGCAGCCCGCCGTGGTCACGCCCGAGACGCGGGTGCGCAACTCCTCCGGCACGTACTCGTAGATCACCGTGGTCAGGACCGGGTTGAGCATGCCCGCGCCCAGCCCGGACAGGGCCATCGTCACCGCGAGCGGCAGCGGCGTGTCCGTGACGGCGGCCGCCACGTAGCGGGGCGCCCCGGTGATCAGGAACGCGGCCGCGAAGACCGCCCTGCGCGGGAAGCGCTCGCCCCACACCCCGTAGAGCAGGGCGCCCAGCAGCGCGAAGCCGCCGAAGAACGAGATCATCAGGCCGAGCGCCGCGGGGCCGCCCAGGGTCTCCTGGCCGTGCACGGGCAGCAGCACCGAGGACCAGCCCTGGTCCAGCCCGTTGGTCATCATCACCATCAGGGTGATGCCCAGCAGCAGCGGCGTGCGCGTCAGGAAAGCCCAGCCCTCGGCCAGTTCGGCCCGGTAGGCCGCGAACGACACCTTCCCCGCCGCGCGCCTCGGCTCGGCGGCCGGGATGCCGCGCAGGAAGGCGGTGACCAGCAGGGCCGACGCCCCGAAGGTCGCCGCGTCCAGCAGCAGTACCGTTTCCGCGCCGAACGCCGCGATCAGTAGGCCGGCCACCGCGGCCCCGAGCATCCGGGCTCCGCGCGAGACCGCGTCGTAGAGGCTGGCGGCCCGCAGCACTGTGGTGCCGGCGTGCTCGGCGAGATGCGGCAGCAGGACGGAGCGTGCGGTCAGGCCCGGGGTGTGGACGAGGCCGCCGACGGCCATCAGTGCGCACAGCATCCAGAACTCCAGCACGCCCGCATGGTGCAGCAGCGGGATCGCGCCGATGGACAGGGCGCAGATCAGGTCGGAGGCGGCGGAGACCCGCCGGCGGCCGATCCGGTCGATGACGGGCCCGCCGACGAGGGCCGCCACGATCACGGGCAGGGTGGCGCAGAAGGCGACGACCCCGGCCCGCGCGGCGCTGCCCGTGGTCTGGAGCACGAACCACGGGACACCGATGAGGGTGAGAGAACTTCCGGCTATGGAGATCGTGTTGGCGGCCAGGACCGCCGTCAGGGGCCGCCGGCTCATGTTGCCTCGCCCCCGCGCGGGAGGACGTGGGTGTGGACACGGACCTGCTCCATGCCATCCTCCGGCGGCAGATCGCGGTAGCCGTTGACGAGTTCGTGCATCTTGCGGATCAGTTCGAGGCTCTGCGCGGCCGTCAGACGCAGGGTGAAATCGCTCATGTCCGAGCCGCGCCGCCACTCCTGCGACCAGGTGTGGGCGTTGCCGAGCCAGGTGCTCATCTCCTGCGTGTGGATCGTCGCGATCTCGTGCAGGAAGAGGTCCGCCGCGCCCCGCGTGGCCGGGTCCTCGTCGTAGATCAGCTTCTCGTCGAAGACCGTGCCGTCGTGGGTGGCCTTCCACCACCGCTCGCGGCCCTTGCCGTGCTCGGGTGCGTCCTCGACGAACCCGTGCGCCGCGAGCTGGCGCAGGTGATAGCTGGTGGACCCGCTGGATTCCCCCAGCCGCTGGGCGAGTTGGGAGGCGGTCGCGGGGCCGTCGTGGCGCAGGGTGGCCAGCAGGCGGATGCGCAGCGGGTGGGCGAGGCCCCGCAGGGAGCGGGCGTCGAGTACCCGTGCGTTGGGTTCGGAGGGGTCGGGGGACGCTGCGTTCGTCTCGGGCATGCCCCGAGCCTAGAGTTGCAAAGAAGTCTCTGCAACGATTTATTTGCAACCTCTTCTTTGTAACTCCCGTGCGGGCGGGGCGATCTGAGTGGGGGTCCGGCCGGCGCCCGTCAAGGCCGGACGTGTTGGCCTACTGCGTCAAGGCGTGTCTGCCCATCACCGGCGGCGAGTGCGGCAACGGCGGTGCAGGGGACGGGAACGGCGGATCCATCCTCCCCATCAACCTCAGTGGCATCCTCCGCCGTGACGGTGTTGGTGAGGCTGCAGGGAGCGTCGGTGTGGACGAGGACGGTCACTTCGACCGTGAAACCGCCACCGGCAGGGATGGGCGTCTCGCTGCCGCAGTTGATCTCTTCCTCATTGAAGGTGCAGTGCGCACCCACCCCGGTCGACGAGGTGACGGTCGGCCCTTCCGCCCGGACGACGAACCCTTCCGGGAACGTGTCGATGTACCCGGCCGTGCCGCTGGTCGGCTGATTGCCGGTGTTGCTGACGGTGATGATGTAGGTGCCCTGCCCGCCGCGGGCGAAGTCACCCCTGTGCGTCTTGGTGATCTCCAGCTGCGCCTGGGCGTGCGCGGGGGTCACTCCCACCGCGGACGGCAGTGCCATGCCCAGACCCAGAATGGTCAGTACACCTCGCGGCTGTCGTCCTCCGCGGCCTGTTCGACCAGCGGGATTATCCGCAGGGGTACGGGATTCTCCATGACGATCGCCGTCGAAGCCCGCACGATGCCATCGAAACCGACAACGCGGTCGATCACCCGCTGGAGATCCGCGTTGGACCGGGCCACTAGCCGGCACAGCATGTCCCCGTGCCCCGTGGTGGTGTGCAGCTCCAGCACCTCCGGCACCCCGTCCAGGTGGGCCCGTACGTCGGCTCCCTGCCCCTGTTTGATCTCCAGCGTGGCGAAGGCGGTCACCGGGTAGCCGAGGGCCGTCGGATCGACCTGCGGGCCGAAGCCGCGGATGACCCCGTTCGACTGGAGCCGGTCCAGACGGGCCTGTACGGTCCCGCGCGCCACCCCCAGGCGGCGCGATGCCTCCAGCACCCCGATCCGCGGCTCGCGGGCGAGCAGGACGATCAGCCGGCCGTCGAGGTCGTCGATTCCCATGAGTACGCTCCGGGGTCCTCAGAGGTGGTCATAGTGCACAGATGTTTCAACCATCCTCCGGCGCAGCTGGGCAGTTTGTACAGTCAAACAGGAAACTATTGCGCAGCTTGTGGATCGGCGGGACTCTGCGCTCATGACTGAGACCCTCGACACCACCCCGCACACCGCGCGTGAGGCCGACCCCTTCCCGGTGAAGGGCATGGACGCGGTCGTCTTCGCCGTCGGCAACGCCAAGCAGGCCGCGCACTACTACTCGACCGCCTTCGGCATGAAGCTCGTGGCCTACTGCGGACCGGAGAACGGCGCCCGCGAGACCGCCAGCTACGTCCTGACCAACGGCGGCGCGCGCTTCGTGCTGACCTCCGTCATCAAGGCGACGACCGACCACGGCCGCTTCCTCGCCGAGCACGTCGCCGAGCACGGCGACGGCGTGATCGACCTGGCCATCGAGGTCCCCGACGTGCGGGCGGCCTACGCGTACGCCGTCGAGCACGGCGCGCGCGGCCTGGACGAGCCGTACGAGGTCAAGGACGAGCACGGCACGGTCGTGCTGGCCGCGATCGCCACCTACGGCCAGACCCGCCACACGCTGGTGGAGCGCGGCGACTACACCGGCCCCTACCTGCCGGGCTACGTGGCCGCCGACCCGATCGTGGAGCCCCCGGCCAAGCGCACCTTCCAGGCCATCGACCACTGCGTCGGCAACGTCGAGCTCGGCCGCATGAACGAGTGGGTCGCGTTCTACAACAAGGTCATGGGCTTCACGAACATGAAGGAGTTCGTGGGCGACGACATCGCGACCGAGTACTCGGCGCTGATGTCCAAGGTGGTCGCGGATGGGACGAAGAAGGTCAAGTTCCCGATCAACGAGCCGGCGATCGCGAAGAAGAAGTCGCAGATCGACGAGTACCTGGAGTTCTACAACGGACCCGGCGTCCAGCACATCGCGCTGGCCTCGAACGACATCGTCGCGACGGTCCGCACCATGCGCGCCGCGGGCGTCCAGTTCCTGTCCGTCCCGGACTCGTACTACGACACGCTCGGCGAGTGGGTCGGCGACACCCGCGTGCCGATCGACGAGCTGCGCGAGCTGAAGATCCTCGCCGACCGCGACGAGGACGGCTACCTGCTGCAGATCTTCACCAAGCCGGTCCAGGACAAGCCGACCGTCTTCTTCGAGATCATCGAGCGCCACGGGTCCATGGGCTTCGGCAAGGGCAACTTCAAGGCCCTGTTCGAGGCGATCGAGCGCGAGCAGGAGAAGCGCGGCAACCTGTAGGACGCCACGGCCGGCCCCCTCGGCTCCGGCCGGGGGGCCGGCCCGTCACGCGGCCGATGCGGCCGACGTGGCCGACGCGGACGGCTGCGGCTTCGGCTTCGGATCGGCCGGCGGGGCCGTCGGCTTCGGCTTGGCGGCCTTCGGGAGTTCCGGAGCCACCCACGGAGCGGTCGGCTGCAGGTGCTCCGGGCCGCCCGGCGGCGGCTGGCCGATCGCCGCCAGGGCCTCCTTCGCCAGCGGCGCCCGCAGCGGCGAGAAGTACGGGTTCGTGCGCATCGCCTCCTGCAGATGGCGCCGGGTCGCCGCCTCGTCGCCGATGCCACGCTCGATCATCGCCCGGTGATAGGCGAAGTCCGCGCTGCGCAGCCCCGGTTCCGTCGCCTTCTTCGCGTACTCCAGCGCCGCCTCGTCCTCGCCCGCCTTGTGCAGCGCCCAGCCCAGCGCGTCGGCGACCGGCATGCTCTTGTGCCGCGACCACTCCTCCTCCAGCCGCCGCACCGCCGCCGCCGGATCCCCGTGGTCCGCCTCGTACAGGCCGAGGACCACGTCGTCGTCCACACCGTTGGTGTTGTCCCGCGCCGCCAGCGCGCCCAGCATGTCGTACGGCACGCGCGCCTCCTGATCCCGCCCCAGCGACTCCAGCAGCTCGCCCAGCTCCCTCGCCAGCTGCGGCACCGGCGTCCGCCCCAGCGCCAGCCGGTAGTCGCGTACCGCCTCCCCGGTCCGCCCCAGCGCCGCCAGCGCCCTGGCCCGGCCGCCCAGTGCCTCCGCCTGCGCCGGATCAGCCCGCAGCGAGCCCTCGTACTGCCCCAGCGCCTCCGCCGGGTCGCCCCGCTCCCAGGCCAGCTCCCCGAGCCGGAACAGCGCGTACGCCTTCTCCGCCGGCGCCTTCGCCGCGCCCGCCGCGTGCTCCATCGACATCGCCGCGTCCTCGCGCCAGCCGCGGTCCCGGTAGACCTGCGAGGCCCTGACGTACGCCGCCAGGCCCGGCCGGAGCTCCATCAGCTGCTCCATCGCCTTCTGCGCGGCCTTGTAGTCACCCAGGCCCGTGTACGCGTCGACGAGCACCGGGTACGCCGCCCACCGCTTCGGCGACTGCGCCCGTACGAGCTCGCCCCACTTCTTCCCGGTCCCGAAGTCCCGCCGGGCGTTGGCCAGCGCGCCCATGCCCGTCATCGCGTCGAGGTTGCCCTTCTCCGCCGGGCGGGCCTCCAGCGAACGCTTCAGCGCCTTCTCCGCCTTCGGGAACCAGCCCGAGTCCGCCGAGCGCCGCGCCTGCTCCACGTACGCGGCGCCGAGGACGGCCCACGAGGCCTCGTCGTCCGGGTGCGCCGCGACCCACTTCTCCCGGTCCGCGACCAGCGCCGCCAGGTCCACCGCCGCCGCGGGCGCGCCCATGCCGACCGCCGCCGCGGCCCGCTCGCTCGGTCCCGGCGGGCGGGCGTCGTCACCGCCGCGGGCGGGCCGGATCAGCAGGGCCCCCGCGATCAGGACCACCGCGACCGCGGCCGCCACGAGCGTCTTTCGGCCGGTGAAGGTCACCGGCGGGGCCGGGGTCTGCGATGCCTCGTCGAATCGGTCGATACGGTCCATGGGCTCACTGTGCGTCAATATGAAGAGCTCGCCGAGATGTCCGAAGCCGGTCGCGGCCGTGTTCACACGCATGGCCCCCGCTGTCACGCTGGCTCCATGGATGACGATCTCTTCGCACGTCTGCGCGCACGCCTGCTGCAGGGGCTCCCCGCCGAGGCCCTGCTCACCGATCCCCAGGTGACCGCCTCCTACGCCACCGACATGGCCAGCTTCTGCGCCGCCGGCACACCGGCCGCCGTCGTCCTGCCCCGGACCGTCGAACAGGTCCAGCACGTGATGCGCACCGCCACCGCGCTACGGGTCCCCGTGGTCCCGCAGGGCGCCCGCACGGGTCTGTCGGGCGCCGCCAACGCCTCCGACGGCTGCATCGTGCTCTCGCTCGTCAAGATGGACCGGATCCTGGAGATCTCCGCCGTCGACCGGATCGCCGTCGTCGAACCCGGCGTCGTCAACGCGGTCCTCTCGCGGGCCGTCGCCGAACAGGGCCTGCACTACCCGCCCGACCCCTCCAGCTGGGAGCAGTGCACCATCGGCGGCAACATCGGCACCGCCTCCGGCGGGCTGTGCTGCGTCAAGTACGGGGTCACCGCCGAGTACGTCCTCGGCCTCGACGTGGTCCTGGCCGACGGACGGCTGCTGCGCACCGGCCGGCGTACTGCCAAGGGCGTCGCCGGATACGACCTCACCCGGCTCTTCGTCGGCTCCGAAGGCAGCCTCGGCGTCGTCGTCCGGGCCGTCCTCGCCCTGCGGCCCGCGCCGCCCCGCCAGCTCGCGCTGGCCGCCGAGTTCCCCTCCGCCGCGGCCGCCTGCGCGGCCGTCTGCGCCGTCATGGAGGCGGGACTGACGCCCTCTCTGCTGGAGCTGATGGACCGTACGACCGTGCGGGCCGTCAACGCTCTCGGGAAGATGGGGCTGCCCGAGACCACCGAGGCCCTGCTGCTCGCCGCCTTCGACACCCCGCACGCCCCCGAGGACCTCGCGGCCGTGGGCAAGCTGTGCACGGCCGCCGGGGCCACCGCGGTCGTGCCCGCCGACGACGAGGCCGAGTCCGAACTGCTGCTCCAGGCCCGCCGGATGTCGCTGACCGCGCTGGAGACGCTCCGGCCCGCCACGATGATCGACGACGTCTGCGTACCGCGCTCCCGGCTCGCCGAGATGCTGGACGGGACGGCCGCCGTCGCCCGCTCGTACGGCCTGCTCATCGGGGTCTGCGCGCACGCCGGCGACGGCAACACCCACCCCGTGGTCTGCTTCGACCCGGCCGACGAGGACGAGACGCGGCGGGCCCGCGAGTCCTTCGACGAGATCATGGCGCTCGGGCTGGAACTGGGCGGCACGATCACCGGCGAACACGGCGTCGGGGTCCTGAAGAAGGAGTGGCTGGCCCGCGAACTCGGGCCGGTGGGCCTGGAGATGCAGCGCGCCGTCAAGCAGGCCTTCGACCCGCTGGGGCTGCTCAATCCCGGCAAGCTCTTCTGACGGCATCACAGCTCCCCGTCAGCCGACTCGTCCGACGGCCAGGGGTCGCGCAGCCACAGCTCGTCCGCCGGGGTCGGGGCGAGCAGCTCGGCCAGGGCCGCGTCCAGGCCGAGCCGCTCGGCCTCGGTGCCGGGCGGGACGATGCGCAGGGTGCGCTCCAGCCAGGCCGACACGGAGGCGGCGGGGGCCTCCAGCAGGGCGTCGCCGTCGGGCGAGCTGAGGGCCACGCAGAGCACGGCCTTGTTGTCGATCTTGGTGGGCCAGATCCGGACGTCGCCGTTTCCACACGGGCGGAACACGCCCTCGACCAGCAGTTCGCGGGCGAAGGTCCAGTCGACGGGGGCGCTGGAGCCGGAGTGGAAGGTGATGTGGACGGCGTACGGGTCGTCGGTGAGGTAGAGGAGCCGGGCGGGTACGGGGATGCTGCGCTCGGGGGACAGGACCAGCTTCAGTTCCAGCTCGCGCTCGATGACGGGGTGGTGCATGACGGCCTCACTTCGGTCGGTGCGTGGGGCCGGATAGCGCCCCACACCCGGAGAGAGCTCCGGTGTACCCGGGTATGACGCGACTTCGGGCGAGGAACCGAAGGTTGGCCGGATTCTGTCGGGTGACCGGAAATAGCCGCATACACCAGTTTCGCTCGAAGGTTGACAATCTCCCGTTACCGGACCTGTCGGAGGGCGGTTCTTGGCTATGGTCCTCCCCTGCACATGCCTCAAGCCACGATCGGAGTTGGGGACATTGACGGCCTCCCCTGGTGACGGCGAGCACGCGGCCCGCGAGGGTTACTACCCGGATCCCTCCATCCCCGGGTACGTCCGGTACTGGAACGGCGCCGCCTGGGTTCCGGGTACGAGCCGCCCTGCCCCCGCCCCTGCACCCGCCGCGCCGGTCGAGGAGACGGGGCCGGTGTTCCTGGACCGGACCTCGGTGACGGGGGAGCCGGCGGAGCCCGAACCGGAACCGGAACCGGAGGCGGGACCGGAGCCGGTGCTCCGGGCGGTCGTCGAACCGCTCGCCGAGCGTGGGGCCGAGCGGCCCGCCGAGCGTGGGGCCGAGCAGGCGGTGTGGCAGGCCGATCCCCTTCGTCAGGCCGGCTTCGGCGGGCCGCGCGACCACCGCGTCTCGTGGGGCAGCCCGGCGGAGCCCCCGGCGGCCCCGGGCCCCGGGATCTCCCTTGCTCGTACGCCGTCCGCCGCGGCGGCGGCCGCACCGGCCCCGCGGTTCCCGGCCCAGGCGGCGGCCGGGATCCTGTCGGCGCGCTCCCCGGCGGCGGCCGCACCGGCCCCGGCTCCGACTCCGGCTCCTGCCCCTGCCCCCGAGCCGGTCCCGGGTCCCGCATGGCCCGACGCCCCTGGTGGCAGCGGCTCCGGCGGTTCCGGCCTGACCTCCTCCTGGCCCGAGGCGGAGGAGGCCCCGGCGCGGCCGAGCACCCGGCGCGCCGCGCCCGCCGCCCCGGCCGAGCCGGCCCCGCGGGAAGCGCCCGTACGCCGCTCCCCGATCCCGGCCCCTGCCCCTTCCTGGCCCGGCCCCGGCGACCCCGCCGAGGCCCCGCCCGCCGAGGCGTCCCGCTTCGAGCCCTGGCAGCCCCGGACCGGCGGAGCCCGTCCCACGCTGCCGGCGAGGGGGACGGCGGCTCCGGCAGAGCCGCGGCCCGAGTCCCGGTCCGAGCCCCGGGAGTCCCGGCCCGAACCCCGGTCCGAGTCCCGGCCCGAGCCCCGGTCCGAGGGGACGCGTACGCCCAGAGCCGTGTTCGAGCAGATGGCCGATCGGGCCGTACGCCCCGCCGGGCTTGTGCGCCGGGCCGTGGCCCGCGCCCTGGACACCCTCGTCCTCGCGGCGGTCGCCGCGGCCGCCGCCCGGCCCCTCCTGCCCGCCGCCACCGCCCACATCCAGGACAAGGTGGACGCCGCCCGGACCACCGGCCGCACCACCACCGTCTGGCTGCTGGACGGCACCATCGCCGGCCAGCTCGGCCTGGTCTTCGGCGCGGTCCTGCTCTTCGGCGTCTTCTACGAGGCCCTGCCCACCGCCCGTTGGGGCCGGACCCCCGGCAAGAAGCTGCTCGGGGTCCGGGTGCTGGCGGCCGCCACCCTGCGCCCGCCCACCTTCGGCGCGGCCCTGCGCCGCTGGCTGGTGTTCGTCCTCCTCGGCCTCCCGGGCAGCCTCTGGTGCCTCGTGGACCGCCCGCGACGCCGGGCCTGGCACGACAGGGCAGCGGGGACGTACGTGGCCCGCTGAGCCACGCAGAGCCCGTCCCGGGCCGCCCGGGACGGGCGGCCCCCCCCGATCGGACGCCCCCACGTTGCGGGGCTGACGGAGCCGGGTTCGACTCGGGCCATGAGTACCGATCAGCCGCCGCCCGGCGAGCCGCCCGAGGAAGACCCGTTCCTCAAGAAGCCCCAGGAACCGACGCCTCCGTCGGGCGGTTCGCCGTACGACTCACCGCCACCCGGGGGCGCGGGCGGAGGTGGCGGTGGAGGTGGCGGATATCCGCCACCGCCGCCCCCGTACGACGCCGGACGCGACCCCTACGGCGGCAGCGGCGGCTACGGCATGCCCGATCCGCTCGCCGGGATGCCCCCGCTCGCCGACTTCGGCAAGCGCCTCGCCGCCCGCATCATCGACGTGCTGATCATCGCCGTGCCGCTGTTCCTCATCCAGCTGGCCTTCGGCCCGAACCGGTACACCGTCGAGACCAGCAAGGGCGAGGACGTCACCGAGGTCATCACCAAGTCCTACAGCGGCAGCGGCCTGGTCATGACGCTGATCTCGATCGTCGCGTACGTCGGCTACGACTGGTGGTTCACCAAGAAGAGCGGCCAGACCGTCGGCAAGAAGGCGATGGGCCTGCGCGTCGCGATGCTCAACGACGGCAGCGTCCCGCAGTCGAACGCGTCCCTCTCCCGCGCCGCCGTCCTGTGGCTGCCGACGCTGCTCTGCTGCTTCTGCCTCTGGCCGATCGCGCTGGTGATCTCGATCCTCGTCGACAAGCCGTACAAGCAGGGCCTGCACGACAAGGTCGCCAGGACGGTGGTCGTCCAGACGACCTGACGCCCGCAGGGGCTCAGTGGTGAACGGGGTGTTCGGCGGCGGCCGTTCGGGGTTCCGGTACCCGGGCGGCCGTCGGTGCGTCCGCGTACGGGACGTGGGCCGGCGACGGCGGCAGGGCGGGGGCGGAGACCGGGACGGGGGCCGCGGTGGCCGCAGGAGCGCCCGTACGGGCCGCGTGGCGGCCTCTGCGCCTAGGGTGGGGCACGGTGACGGCTACGAGCAGACCGAGCCCGAGGGCGGCCGCGGAGATGACCGCGATCCCGAACCCCGTACTCGTCCGTGAGAGCAGCAGCATTGCGATCGTCGAGATGACGACGGTGGCTGACCCGTAAGCCAGCTGTGCGGCAGTCGGACGCGGCATGGCGATATCCGTCCTCAGGGAGGGGAGGGGGAGTCGGCTCAACTAGGTCGCGCGTCAAGTGACTCTACGAGGGGGAATGCCCGAGGGGAACCGCCAGTAAGCGTGACCTAACCCACGGTGCCGCAGCACGGGGGGCGCACGGGGTCACTTCTTGCGCCGTACCATGCCCGAAATGCCGTCCCGGAAGCACGTGAGGGACAGCCGGGAAGCACCCTTCGCCCCGAATGGCAGTCGAACGTCCGAATAGCGGAACTCGCTGACCGCATAGTGCAGTTGTAAGGAACAAGTCAAGGTCTGTCTTTTCTCTCGACTCTCCGGTCAAATGTCGTCACTTGAGACGCGCGCCGCGCGGAACCCCCCGCTCCTATGGAGACGTTCCGACCTACGTTGCGGCCGCGGGAGGGGAACGACATCAAGTGACCAGCAATTCCGCCCGTCGGCGTGCGCTTCGTGCTGCCGCCGTCACCGTGACCATGGCCGCCTGTGCGACCAGCGCCACCTTCTTCACCGTTACCGCGGCCCAGGCCAACCCCGGTCCCGTCGGGGTCCCGGCGGCCGACCGGCAGGACCCGACCGCTCCTGCCAAGGTCGTCGAGCATGACCTCAAGGGCCCGTTCAGCGAGCAGCAGGCGCAGCAGCGCAAGGCCGCCCTGGAGCAGGTGCTGAGCGGCAAGAAGGACGTCGAGCAGCACGGCGCCTCCAAGGTCGTCAAGCTCGACGACAAGAAGTACGTCGAGCTCGGCCGCGAGAAGACCGACAAGATCTTCACGATCCTCGTCGAGTTCGGCGACCAGGTCGACAACACGACCACGTTCGACCCGGACGGCCCCGGCCCCAAGCCGGCGGTCCCGAAGTACGGCGGCACCCCCGGTCCGCTGCACAACACGATCGCGGAGCCCGACCGCGCGAACAACAACAGCACCGCCTGGCGCAAGGACTTCAGCCGCGAGTACTTCCAGGACCTGTACTTCGGTACCGGCCAGGGCAAGGACTCGCTGAAGACCTACTACGAGAAGACCTCCTCGGGCCGTTACTCGGTCGAGGGCGAGGTCGCCGACTGGGTCAAGGTCCCGTACAACGAAGGCCGTTACGGCTCGAACTACTGCGGCCAGACCAACTGCTCCAACGTGTGGGACACCGTCAAGGACGGCGTCACCGCGTGGACCGCGGCCCAGAAGAAGGCCGGCAAGACCGACGCGCAGATCAAGGCGCAGCTGGCCCAGTACGACCAGTGGGACCGCAACGACTTCGACGGCGACGGCAACTTCAACGAGCCCGACGGCTACATCGACCACTTCCAGATCGTCCACGCGGGCGAGGACGAGTCGGCCGGCGGCGGCGTGCAGGGCACGACCGCGCTGTGGGCGCACCGCTGGTACGCCTACGGCACCGACGTCGGCAAGACCGGCCCGGCGAACAACAAGGCCGGCGGCACCCAGATCGGCGACACCGGCATCTGGGTCGGCGACTACACGATGCAGCCGGAGAACGGCGGCCTCGGCGTCTTCGCGCACGAGTACGGCCACGACCTCGGTCTGCCGGACCTCTACGACACCTCCGGTGGCGGCGAGAACTCGGTCGGTTTCTGGTCCCTCATGTCGGCCGGCTCCTGGCTCGGCAACGGCAAGGACTCCATAGGCGACCTCCCGGGCGACATGACCGCCTGGGACAAGCTCCAGCTGGGCTGGCTGAACTACGACAAGGCCAAGGCCGCGACGAAGTCCACCCACAAGCTGGGCGTTTCGGAGTACAACACCAGCGACAAGCAGGCGCTGGTCGTCGAGCTGCCGAAGAAGCAGGTCAAGACCGACGTCGTCGCTCCCGCCGAGGGCTCCTCGCAGTGGTGGAGCAACATGGGTGACGACCTCAAGAACACCCTCACCCGGTCGGTCGACCTGACGGGCAAGACGTCCGCCGCACTGTCCCTCAAGGGCTGGTGGGACATCGAGGCCGACTACGACTTCCTCTACACCGAGGTGTCCACGGACGGCGGCGCCACCTGGACCGCCCTCGCCGGCACCGCCGACGGCACGGCCATCCCGGCCGACGCCTCCGGCAGCCCGTCGCTCACCGGTGTCTCCGGCGCCTGGAAGTCGCTGAACTTCCCGCTCGACGCCTACGCGGGCAAGAAGGTCGACCTCCGCTTCCGCTACCAGACGGACGGCGGCGCGGGCGGCAAGGGCTTCACGGCCGACGCCGTCACCCTGACCGCGGACGGCTCCGCGCTGTTCACCGACGGCGCCGAGAACGGCGACAACGGCTGGACCGGCAAGGGCTTCTCGCGCATCGGCGGCGGCTTCACCAAGGAGTACGCGCAGTACTACCTGGCCGAGAACCGCCGCTACGTCTCGTACGACAAGACCCTCCAGGTCGGCCCGTACAACTTCGGCTTCGGCAACACCAAGCCGAACTGGGTCGAGCACTACCCGTACCAGGACGGCCTGCTCATCTGGCAGTGGGACACCTCCCAGAAGGACAACAACACCAGCCAGCACCCGGGCCAGGGTCTGATCCTTCCGATCGACGCCAACGCCAAGCCCATGAAGTGGGCGGACGGCACCCTGCTGCGGAACAAGATCCAGCCGTACGACGCCGCGTTCAGCGCGTACTCCACGGACGCGTTCACGCTGCACAAGAACGGCGAGGCGCTGTTCCTGAAGCCGAAGCCCGCCCAGCTGGTCTTCGACGACCACAAGGGCAAGTACTACTACGACGAGAACCCGACCGGCTCGGTGAAGGTCACTGACACCAACACCAAGATCAAGATCGCCAAGGAGACCTACGACGGTCTCGTCATGACGGTCGAGGTCGGCCCCTCCTCGAAGTAATTCGGTAAAACCGCAGGTCAAAGCATGATCGGCCGTCGCCCTCTAGCGGGCGGCGGCCGATCGCGTTTAGATGCGCGGTACGAGTTTCTTATTGACGGGGGAGATGACATCCATGCCAGGTGGAGGTTTCGTCAGGTTGCCGGGCGGCAGTGTGGTGGTCGCGCTCACACTGCCGAGGCCGTCACTCGGTGAGGGCGGCGACGACGGAAACGTCCGCGTCCTCGTACACGCCGCGAACCGGGCCCGCGCCCTGACCAGGCTGCGGAACCTCGGCATGCGTGCGGTGTACCTGCGCGGCAACGCGCAGCCACCGACCCCCGACGAGGTCACGGCCGTCCTGCACCACCCGGACGGCCTGCTGTGGCGCGGCGCACCCGACCGGGCGCAGGAGCTCTGGCACCCCATCCGGGCCCTGCTGGGCACCTAGGAGGCCTTGCCGCCGATCAGGGTCACTCCGGCCGCCCGGAGCTCCTCCAGCGCCCTCTCGGCGGTGTGAGGGGCCACGGCGGCCGTCAGGTCGAGCAGCACGCGGGTGGCGAAGCCGGCGCGGGCGGCGTCCAGGGCGGTGGCCCGCACGCAGTGGTCGGTGGCGATCCCGACCACGTCCACCTCGGTGACGTGCCGGTCCCGCAGCCACTGGGCGAGGCCCGCTCCGTTCTCGTCGGCCCCCTCGAACCCGCTGTACGCGGCCTCGTAGGCGCCCTTGTCGAACACGGCCGCCACGGAGCCCGAGGCCACGGCGGGGGCGAAGTTCGGGTGGAACCCGACGCCCTCGGTCCCCGCGACGCAGTGCACGGGCCAGGAGGTCTCGTAGTCCGGCTCGGCCGGGGGGTGCGCGAAGTGGCTGCCGGGGTCGATGTGGTGGTCGCGGGTGGCGACGACGTGCCGGTAGCCGGGGGTGGCCTGCCCGATGAGCTCGGTGATGGCGGCGGCGACGTCGGCCCCGCCGGCGACCGCGAGGCTGCCGCCTTCGCAGAAGTCGTTCTGTACGTCGACGACGATCAGTGCGCGGTGCATGACGTGTCCTTCGGCTCAGTGTCCATTGTGCGGCGGCGGGAGGGCCTGCGGGGGCTCCTCCCCCGTCCCGCCCCTTCCCGAAACTGGGGCTACGCGTACTCCGTCGGGATGACGGCCTCGCCGCGGGACAGCTGGGTCGCCGAGAGCGGCAGGGCCGCGCGGGCGGCGCGATGGCGGTCGCGCGCGGCCTCCAGCGGTTCGCGGGCGACGACCTCGCCGGCCTTGACCAGCTGGGTCAGCAGCTGGTGGTCGGCCAGGGCCGACGGAACCGGCCCGGTCCCGACCACCTCGGCCTCCGCGACGCCCTCCGCGTCCACGCGCCGCGCCGCCCACTTGCGTCCGCCGATCGAGGTCTTCCCGCCGGTGGACTTCTTCGCCACCGGCAGCAGCGGAGCCTTCGGGTCCGCCGACGTCGCCCGCGCCACCAGCTTGTAGACCATCGAGCACGTCGGGTGCCCGCTGCCCGTCACCAGCTGCGTGCCCACCCCGTACGCGTCCACCGGCGCCGCCGCCAGCGAGGCGATGGCGTACTCGTCCAGGTCCGAGGTGACCACGATCTTCGTCGAGGTCGCGCCCAGCTCGTCCAGCTGCTGCCGTACCCGGTGGGCCACCAGCAGCAGGTCGCCCGAGTCGATGCGCACCGCGCCGAGGTCGGTGCCCGCGACCTCCACGGCCGTCCGTACGGCCTCGGCCACGTCGTAGGTGTCCACCAGCAGGGTGGTTCCGCCGCCGAGCGAGGCCACCTGCGCGGTGAACGCGTCGCGCTCGCTGTCGTGCACCAGGGTGAAGGCGTGGGCGCTCGTGCCGACCGTGGGGATGCCGTACCGGAATCCGGCCGCCAGGTCCGAGGTGGAGGTGAAGCCGCCCACGTACGCCGCCCGCGAGGCGGCCACGGCGGCCAGCTCGTGGGTGCGCCGCGCGCCCATCTCGATCAGCGGGCGCCCGCCCGCCGCCGAGGACATCCGGGAGGCGGCCGCCGCGATCGCCGAGTCGTGGTTCAGGATCGACAGGACCACGGTCTCCAGCAGCACGCACTCGGCGAAGCTGCCCTCCACCCGCAGGATCGGCGAGCCGGGGAAGTAGACCTCCCCCTCCGGGTAGCCCCAGATGTCGCCCGAAAAGCGGTACGAGGACAGCCAGTCCAGGGTCCGCATGTCGACGACGGCCCGCTCGCGCAGGAACTCCAGCACCGCGCTGTCGAAACGGAAGTTCTCCACCGCGTCGAGCACCCGGCCGGTGCCGCCCACCACGCCGTACCGGCGCCCCTCGGGCAGCCTCCGGGTGAAGGCCTCGAAGACCGAGCGGCGGTCGGCGGTGCCGTTCGCCAGGGCGGCCTGCAGCATCGTGAGCTCGTAATGGTCCGTGAAGAGCGCTGTCGACGGCACGTCCACCGGCAGGCCCAGGTCCGCAGGGTTCATGTCACGGATGCTAGCGCACATTTCGTCAGAGTGACGAGATGTAGGGCCCGTTTGTGCGACGGGCCCGTCACAGTGGCAGCATGGGACGAGTGAGTGTTGCTCCTGTAGAGATCGAACGCACCGAATCGGCCGAAGAGACCTTCGCGGTCCCCGAACCCGACGTCCCGTGGGTGACCCTGGTGCACAACGACCCGGTCAACCTCATGAGCTATGTGGCGTACGTGTTCCAGGCGTACTTCGGCTATTCCAAGGACAAGGCGCACAAACTGATGCTCGACGTCCACCACAAGGGGCGGGCGGTCGTCTCCAGCGGCAGCCGCGAGGAAATGGAGCGCGACGTGCAGGCGATGCACGGCTACGGCCTGTGGGCGACCCTCTCCCAGGACCGCAACTGATGGGCGGCACGTTCCAGCCCCTCAAGGGCGGCGGCGCCGCCGTGGCGCTGGAGGAGATCGAGATCTCCATCCTGCGGTCCCTGGCGGTCCAGCTGCTCGAGCTGATCGGACCGGGCGAGCCGGAGCCCGCCGCGGATGCCGACCCGCTGGCCGTGCTGTTCGCCAACGACGGCCCGACCGAGCCCCCGTCCGACCCGGCGCTGGCCCGGCTCTTCCCCGACGCGTACGGGGGGCCGGGCGCGGAGCCCGCGCAGGACCCCGAGGAGCTGCGCGCCCGGTCGGCGGAGTTCCGCCGCTTCACCGAGAACGACCTGCGCACCCGCAAGCGGGAGGACGCGCTGGCGGTCGTACGCAGCCTGGACGCACTCACCCCGGCCGGGGACGGGGTGGCGGTCCTGGAGCTGACCGGGGAGCTGCCGCTGCGCTGGCTCGGCGCCCTCAACGACCTGCGGCTGACCCTCGCGGCCCGCCTCGACGTCACCGAGGACGACGAGAGCGAGGCGCTCTTCCGGCTTCCGGACGACGATCCGCGCAAGCCGATGGTGATGGCGTACCTCTGGCTCGGCGGTCTCCAGGAGACCCTCGTCGAGACGCTCGCCGACAGCCTCTGAGCTTCCTCAAGGGCGAGTGCCGTTCGCTCAGCGGACGCTCAAATCCGGATAACGATCAGATCACCGTCATACGGTGATCTGATTCGTTTCTGGACCTTTGTCCTGGAATAGCCGTGACCTGTGCCACTTTTCCCGCCCTCGTTCACCCGTGAGTACGTGATAGATCTTCACGACCGCCGACGGGACGCCACCCATGTCCCGCGGCGTGCTTGAACCGGCTGACCGCCGGGTGCAACTCCATCCGTATCCGGGGGGATCGAGGACCCGATCCGCGGCCTGCAGAAGGCGCGGATCGGCGTGGAGAAAGGCGCACCAAGACATGACCTCTGTGCAGGTCGAGCAGCACGGCAGGACGCCCGGCGAGGGCACTTCGGACGACGGGGACGGCGAGGGTTACCACCGCGCGCTCGGCGCCCGCCAGATCCAGATGATCGCGATCGGCGGAGCCATCGGCACCGGCCTCTTCCTGGGCGCGGGCAAGGCCATCTCCAAGGCCGGACCGAGCCTGATCCTGGCTTACGCCATCGCGGGCCTGGTCATCTTCTTCATCATGCGGGCGCTGGGCGAGCTGCTCATGTACCGCCCCGTCTCAGGTTCCTTCTCGGACTACGCCCGCGAGTTCCTGGGCCCGTTCTGGGGTTACGCGACCGGCTGGACGTACTGGCTGTTCTGGGTGGTCACCGGCATCACCGAGGTCACCGCGGCCGCCAAGTACATGTCGTACTGGACCCACGACAGCTTCCCGCAGTGGGCATACGCGCTGATCTTCACCGTCATCCTCTACGCCGCCAACCTGATCTCCGTGAAGCTCTTCGGTGAGCTGGAGTTCTGGTTCTCGATGGTCAAGGTCACGGCCATCGTCGGCATGATCCTGATCTGCGCCGGCATCCTCACGATCGGCTTCTCCGACGCCGCCGCCACCGCCTCCGTCTCCAACCTGTGGAGCGACCGCGGCTTCTTCCCCAACGGCATCGGCGAGACGCTGATGACGCTGCAGATCGTGATGTTCGCCTTCCTCGCGGTCGAGCTGGTCGGCGTCACCGCCGGCGAGTCCAAGGACCCCGAGAAGACCCTGCCCAAGGCCATCAACACCGTGCCGTGGCGCATCGCCGTCTTCTACGTCGGCGCGCTCATCATGATCATGTCGGTCATTCCGTGGTCGAACTTCAAGGCGGGCGAGAGCCCCTTCGTGCTGGCCTTCGAGAAGATGGGCCTCGGCGTCGGCGCCGCGATCGTCAACTTCGTCGTCCTGACCGCCGCCCTGTCCTCCTGCAACTCCGGCATGTACTCCACCGGCCGCATGCTGCGCGACCTCGCGCTCAACGGCCAGGGCCCGAAGGTCTTCACCAAGCTCACCAAGAGCGGCACCCCGCTGGTCGGCACCACCTTCTCCGCCGCGCTGATGCTGGTGGGCGTCTGGATCAACTACGTCGCCCCGGGCAAGGCCTTCGACTACGTCGTCTCCTTCGCCACCATCTCCGGCATGTGGGCCTGGATCATGATCCTGGTCTGCCAGATCCGCTACCGCGCCAAGGCCGACCGCGGCCAGCTCCCGCAGTCCGCGTTCCGCGCCCCCGGTGCCCCGTGGACCAGCTGGTTCGCACTGCTCTTCATCGGCATGGTCATCGTGATGATGGGCATCGACAAGGACTCCCGCGTCTCGCTGTACTGCGCCCCGCTGTGGGGCCTCATCCTCGGCGTGTCCTACCTGGTCCTCAAGGCCCGCAATCCGGCCGGAGCAGCCTTCAACAAGGCCTCCTGAACCAGTCCTGTCCAGCATTCGGGCCCTTCCGTACCACGCCTCGGTACGGGAGGGCCCGTCTGTCTATCCTGTCGCTCATGCTGACCCTCACCCAGGCCCTGTACGACCAGATCGTCGAGCACGCCCGCCAGGACCACCCCGACGAGGCGTGCGGTGTCGTGGCCGGTCCGGCGGGCACCGGACGCCCGGAGCGCTTCATCCCGATGCTCAACGCGGCCCGCTCGCCCACGTTCTACGAGTTCGACTCGAAGGACCTGCTGAAGCTCTACCGCGAGTTGGACGACCGCGACGAGGAGCCGGTGATCGTCTACCACTCGCACACGGCGACCGAGGCCTACCCCTCGCGCACGGACGTCACCTACGCGAACGAGCCCGGCGCCCACTACGTACTGGTCTCGACGGCCGACAAGGACGGCCTCGGGGAGTTCCAGTTCCGCTCGTACCGGATCGTCGACGGTGTGATCACCGAGGAAGAAGTGCAGGTCGTCGAGGCCTACTGACCAGTATGTGAGCAATGGGCGTCCGAGATGCGGGATCACACTCCAAACCGGGGAGCGGGAATCGTTAACATGACCGCATGGTTCCCCAAGACGTGAGCATCGAGACGCCCGGCAGGCTGCTGCTCGTGGCGCGGCTGCACGTCGACCTGTGCCGCCTCGCCAGCGCCATCTGTCCTGCCTTCTGAGCACCAGAGCCCTCTTGCGCGGGGGGCCGACGAACCGCGCGCTTCACGTTCTCGCCCTCCCTCACGATCCTTCACGACTGGAGCCAGCCATGGCCATCGAGGTCCGCATCCCCACCATCCTCCGCACCTACACCGACGGCGAGAAGGCCGTGTCCGGTGAGGGCGCGAACCTGGACGAGCTGTTCACCGACCTGGAGACCCGCCACAAGGGCATCCGCGAGCGCATCGTCGACGAGTCGAAGGGCGGCGAGCTGCGCCGCTTCGTGAACGTCTACCTCAACGACGAGGACGTCCGCTTCCTCGCCGGCATCACCACCGAACTCAAGGACGGCGACAGCGTCACCATCCTCCCGGCCGTCGCCGGCGGATCGAAGTAATGCGCTACGACTCCCCGCTGGCCGCGGTCGGCAACACGCCGCTCGTCCGGCTGCCCCGGCTGTCGCCCTCGGACGAGGTCCGTATCTGGGCGAAGCTGGAGGACCGCAACCCGACCGGCTCGATCAAGGACCGCCCCGCGCTCCACATGGTCGAGCAGGCCGAGAAGGACGGCCGGCTGTACCCCGGCTGCACCATCCTGGAGCCCACCTCGGGCAACACCGGCATCTCCCTGGCGATGGCGGCCAAGCTCAAGGGCTACCGCATCGTCTGCGTGATGCCGGAGAACACCTCGCAGGAGCGCCGGGACCTTCTCGCCATGTGGGGAGCCGAGATCATCTCCTCGCCCGCCGCCGGCGGCTCGAACACCGCGGTACGGGTGGCCAAGGAACTGGCGGCGGAGCACCCCGACTGGGTGATGCTCTACCAGTACGGCAACCCGGACAACGCGGGCGCGCACTACGCGACGACGGGCCCCGAGATCCTGGCGGACCTCCCCTCGATCACCCACTTCGTGGCGGGCCTGGGCACGACCGGCACCCTGATGGGCGTCGGCCGCTACCTGCGCGAGAACGTCGAAGGCATCAAGATCGTTGCCGCCGAACCGCGTTACGACGACCTGGTGTACGGCCTGCGCAACCTGGACGAGGGCTTCGTCCCCGAGCTCTACGACCCCTCCGTCCTCACCACCCGCTTCTCGGTGGGCTCGGCGGACGCGGTCACCCGGACCCGGGAGCTCCTCCAGTTGGAGGGCATCTTCGCGGGCGTCTCCACCGGCGCCGCCCTGCACGCGGCGATCGGCGTCGGCCGCAAGGCGGTGGCCGCCGGTGAACCGGCGGACATCGTCTTCGTCGTGGCCGACGGCGGCTGGAAGTACCTGTCGACCGGCGTCTACACGGCCGCGACGACGGAAGAGGCGATCGAGGTCCTCCAGGGCCAGCTCTGGGCGTAGCCGGACCCTGAGGGCTGCCCGGCGGGCGGATGCGGCGCCGCGGGGGCTCCGCCACATCCGGCCCCGCCCGGAAGTCCCCCAGGACTCCAGTCCGGGGGAGGGGCCGGGGCGGAGCCCGCACGAGGCGATGGCTCCTAGCCGCGCAGCAGCTCCGCGAGCACCGCCGCGTGGCTCGACTCCGGATCCTTGACGGCGGTCAGGAGGGTGACCGGCCCCGCCGCGGCCAACGCGCGCAGCCGGTCCAGCTCCGCCAGCGCGTCGGCGGAGGCAAGCTCCGCCTCGTACCGCCGCCGGAACTCACCGGCGGAGCCGCCCCCGTGGAACCACTTCCGCAGCTCGCTCGACGGGGCAACGGCCCGCGGCCACTCGTCCACCCCCGCCGCCGCCTTCGAAAGGCCCCGCGGCCACAGCCGGTCCACGAGCACCCGGACACCGTCCTCCTCCGGCTCCGGCGGGTCGTACACACGCCGCAAACGGATCACCGGCCACCTCCGAGCCCCTTGATCTCGTCCCACACCGCCGGGTCCAGCATCCCCAGCCGGCCACGGAACTCCCACAGCGACACCTCCGCCGGCCGGTCCGCCTCCAGGAAGCTCGCCCGGCCCTGCGCCCCCACCGTCCCCGGCGGCAGCGGGACCACCCCGGCCCGCCGGTCGTCGTACTTCCCGGTGATCCACGCGACCCGCGCCCGGTGGCCCCGTACCTGCGCCACCGCCAGAACCAGACAGACCCGGCCGTCCGTCAGCGACCACAGCTCACCGGGCCGCGGCATCGGCGGCGGCCCGGGGCCGTGCGCGGGCGGGGCCCGGCGGGGGAGCCCCAGCCGCGCTCCGGCGAGCAGCATCACCAGTGCCACGGCCACGACCGCGGCCACCGCGGGCCACCAGGACGTGTCCATGTTTCGACCGTAGCCGCGCGGGAACGCCCCGGCATGACAACCTTTGGCAACGCCCGCGCCCACCGTCGCTCCCCCGGGTGACAGTGCAGGTGATTCCCCCCACAACGGCCCGCCGTGGAGGAGCGACGGGCCGTTTCGCGCCTTACGCTCGACGCACGCACGGCCCGCATTCCGTCCACGGACCGTCCACGGAGGTTCACGCTCCATGAAGCTCACCGTCGTCGGCTGTTCGGGGTCGTTCCCGTCCGCGGAATCGGCCTGTTCGAGCTACCTCGTCGAGGCCGACGGCTTCCGGCTGCTCCTCGACATGGGCAACGGCGCCCTCGGCGAGCTCCAGCGCCACATCGGTCTCTACGACCTCGACGCGATCTTCCTCAGCCATCTGCACGCCGACCACTGCATCGACATGTGCGCGTACTTCGTGGCCCGCTTCTACCGGCACGAGGGCGGCCGCTGCGGCACCATCCCCGTCTACGGCCCCGAGGGCACCGAGAAGCGCCTGACCACCGCCTACGACGACGTGCCCGACGAGCGCTCGATGAGCGAGGTCTTCGACTTCCGCACCCTGAAGTCCGGCAGCTTCGAGATCGGCCCCTTCCAGGTCCGCACCGAGCGGGTCAGCCACCCCGTCGAGGCGTACGGCATCCGCATCGAGCACGGCGGCCGCTCGCTCACGTACTCCGGGGACACCGGAACCTGCCCGGAGCTCGGCCTGCTCGCCGAGGGCACCGACCTCTTCCTCTGCGAGGCCTCCTTCACCCACGGCAAGGAGGACATCCCCGGCCTGCACCTCAACGGCCACGAGGCCGGGGAGTACGCGCGCGGCGCCCGGGTCGGCCGCCTCGTCCTCACCCACATCCCGCCGTGGACGGACGCCGAGCAGAACCTCGCCGACGCCCGGTCGGTCTACGACGGCCCGATCGACCTGGCGTACGCGGGCGCCGTGTACGAGGTCTGAGGTCCGGGGCCCCGGCGTATCCGGGGTACGCCGGAGCCCCCGTCCTCCCTTCCGGGAGAGCGGGGGCTCCGGTGTGTCACAGGCGGTGAGGCCAGAGGCCTACTTGGCCTCGGCCTTCGCCAGCTCGGCGAGCTCCTCGTCGGACTCGCGGCCCGGGGTGGGGAGGTTCCACCGGGTGATCGCGAAGCGGAAGACGAAGTAGTAGACGACCGCGAAGCAGAGGCCGACGGCGGCCAGGCCCAGCGGGTTCTCCGCGATGCCCAGGTTCAGCAGGTAGTCGACCAGACCCGCCGAGAACCCGAAGCCGTCACGCATGCCCAGGGCCCAGGTCAGCGCCATGGAGATACCGGTGAGGACCGCGTGGACCGCGTAGAGCACCGGGGCGATGAACATGAAGGTGAACTCGATCGGCTCGGTCACACCGGTGACGAAGGAGGTGAGCGCGAGGGAGAACATCATGCCGCCGACGACCTTGCGGCGCTCGGGACGGGCGCAGTGGACGATCGCGAGGCAGGCCGCCGGGAGGGCGAACATCATGATCGGGAAGAAGCCGGTCATGAACTGTCCGGCGGTCGGGTCACCGGCGAGGAAGCGGCCGATGTCACCGCTCTTGCCGTTGTACTCGCCGGCCTGGAACCACGGGAAGGAGTTGAGCAGGTGGTGCATGCCGACCGGGATCAGCGCACGGTTGGCGACACCGAAGATGCCCGCGCCGACGGCGCCGGAACCGACCAGCCACTCACCGAAGTTGTGCAGACCCGTGCCGAGGACCGGCCAGATCAGGCCGAAGAGGATGCCGATGAACAGGCCCGCGAAAGCGGAGAGGATCGGGACCAGACGGCGGCCGCCGAAGAAGCCGGCCCAGTCGGGCAGCTTGGTGCGGTAGAAGCGCTGGTAGAGGAGCGCGACGACGATGCCCATCACGACGCCGCCGAGGACCTTGGCGTCGACGGGGGCGTCCACCAGGGCGACCTTGTGATCGACGACCTTCTCGATCTGCGGCAGGCTCGGGTCCGTGAAGGTGGCCAGGACCTTCGAGAAGACCAGGTAGCCGGTGACGGCGGCGAGTGCGGTCGAACCGTCGGACTTCTTGGCGAAGCCGATGGCGATACCGACGGCGAACAGCAGCGCCATGTTGACGATGATCGCTTCTCCGCCGGCCGCCATGTACGTGGCGATCTTGTTGACGAAGTCGGGCAGCGACGCCTTGCCGAGCATGTCGTCCTGGCCCAGGCGGATGAGCAGGGCGCCGGCGGGCAGCACCGCAACGGGGAGCATGAGGCTCCGGCCGATGCGCTGCATGACGGCCATCACGCCAGCGCCCTTCTTCTTCTCCGCCGCGGGGGCGGTAGCCGTGGTCACAACTTCCTCCAGTGGGCAAGGCGCCGCCAGGGGGTGAGCCGGGGGACGGCGACGTCTCGTAAAAGGGGGGAACGCGAGCGCAGACAGGCCCACGTGGTCTACACCAATTGATGGTGTAGACCAGTTGTAACACGGTGAGGGTTAGATAAGGAACCTTCGATTTCCTGTGGTCTACGCCACAAGAGGTTTGGGCATGCTTTGGGCATGCCCGAAGCCCCCGGATCCGGTGATCCGAGGGCCGTGGGGAAGCGGGCCGAGGGGGCCGGGGTCGGCCGGCGTGCGGCCGGGCGGGGCCTACGCCTTGATGACGTCCTTCTCCATCGCCTCGATCTCCTCGTCCGACTCCCGGCCCGGGGTGGCCAGGTCGAACTTGGTGATCGCGAACCGGAAGATAGCGTAATAGACCACCGCGAAACACAGACCGATCGGGATGATCAGTGCCGGTTTCGTCGCCAGGCCCCAGTTGATGACGTAGTCGATCAGGCCGGCCGAGAAGCTGAAACCGTCGTGGACACCCAGCGCCCACGTCACCGCCATCGAGGCGCCCGTCAGCAGCGCGTGGATCACGTACAGCACGGGCGCCACGAACAGGAAGGAGTACTCCAGCGGCTCGGTGATCCCGGTGACGAAGGACGTCAGGGCGACGGACAGCATCAGGCCGCCGACCTCCTTGCGCCGACGGGGCTTCGAGCAATGGGTGATCGCCAGTGCCGCCGCCGGGAGGGCGAACATCATGATGGGGAAGAACCCGGACAGGAACTGCCCGGCCTCCGGGTCGCCGTTGAGGAACATGTTGATGTCGCCGTGCACCACCTTGCCGTCCGGCGTGGTGTAGCTGCCGAACTGGAACCACACCGGCACGTTCAGGAACTGGTGCAGGCCGATCACCAGCAGCGCCCGGTTCGCGACACCGAAGACCCCGGCGCCCCACGAACCCAGCCCCACCAGCCAGTCGGAGAAGCTCTCCAGCGCGTCACCGACCGGCGGCCAGATCCACAGGCACAGGGCCGCGAACCCGATCGCGACGAACGACATGATGATCGGGACCAGCCGGCGCCCGTTGAAGAAGCCCAGCCAGTCCACCAGCTTCACCCGGTGGTAGCGCTGCCAGAACCAGGCCGCCAGTAGGCCCATGATGATGCCGCCGAAGACCCCGGGATTCTGGTACGTGTACGACACGAAGGTGTCGTTCGGACCCAGGCAGCCGCCCCCGATGTCCTTGGTCCCCGCCGGGCAGGGCTTCTGGAACGCGTGCAGCACCCCGCGGTAGACGAGGAAGCCCGCCACCGCCGCCAGCGCCGTCGAACCGTCCGCCTTCTTCGCCATGCCGATCGCGACGCCGATGCAGAAGAGGAGCGGCAGCCCGAGGTCGGGATCCAGCAGCGCCCCGCCCGCGCCCGCCATCACCTTGGCGACGTCCGTCCAGCCGAGGCCTTTCGCGCCGAACACGTCGGGCTGGCCCAGGCGGTTCAGGATGCCGGCGGCGGGCAGTACGGCGATCGGCAGCTGAAGGCTCCGCCCCATCTTCTGCAGCCCCTGGAACACCCCGTTCCACCACTTCGGCTGCGGCGCTGCTGCAGCGCTGCTCGCGCTCATCGACGTCCTCCCTGACCGGCCCGTTTTTGGCAGTTGCGGCACGTGCGGCACACTGGTGTAGACCAGTCGTGGGGCAGGCTGCTGCTGATCGTCATGATTCGGCAGACGGCAGTCATGCGCTCGCATAGATGGGCCAACCGTGCGTTACCGTGGCAAAGCGGATCACGCAGGTGGGCATCCGGATACGACTGCCGAGACTCGTTCTTCGTAACTCCCCCAGACTCCGTCCGGGGGGACCCCCAAGGAGAAACACATGGCCACCAAGGCTGAGAAGATCGTCGCCGGGCTCGGCGGCATCGACAACATCGACGAGGTCGAAGGCTGCATCACCCGCCTGCGCACCGAGGTCCACAACCCCGACCTCGTCGACGAGGCCGCCCTGAAGGCCGCCGGCGCCCACGGCGTCGTCAAGATGGGCACCGCGATCCAGGTCGTCATCGGCACCGACGCCGACCCGATCGCCGGCGAGATCGAAGACATGATGTGAGTTGAGCCCCACAAGGCTCGCCCGCCGAACGACAAGACCCCGTTCCGGATACACCCGGACGGGGTCTTCGCGTACTCCTCCAGGGGCTAGGCTCGGAACCATGTCTCGCATCGACGGCCGTACGCCCGAACAGCTCCGCCCGGTCACCATCGAACGCGGATGGAGCAAGCACGCCGAGGGCTCCGTCCTCATCTCCTTCGGAGACACCAAGGTCTTCTGCACCGCCTCCTTCACCGAAGGCGTCCCGCGCTGGCGCAAGGGCAGCGGCGAAGGCTGGGTCACCTCCGAGTACTCGATGCTGCCCCGCTCCACCAACACCCGCGGCGACCGCGAATCCGTCCGCGGCAAGATCGGCGGCCGCACCCACGAGATCTCCCGCCTCATCGGACGCTCCCTGCGCGCCGTCATCGACTACAAGGCCCTCGGCGAGAACACCATCGTCCTGGACTGCGACGTCCTCCAGGCCGACGGCGGCACCCGCACCGCCGCGATCACCGGCGCCTACGTCGCCCTCGCCGACGCCGTCGCCTGGGGCCAGCAGAAGAAGCTCATCAAGGCCGGCCGCAAGCCGCTCACCGGCACCGTCGCCGCCGTCAGCGTCGGCATCGTCGACGGCGTCCCGCTCCTCGACCTCTGCTACGAGGAGGACGTGCGCGCCGAGACCGACATGAACGTGGTCTGCACCGGCGACGGCCGCTTCGTCGAGGTCCAGGGCACCGCCGAGGGCGAGCCCTTCGACCGCAAGGAACTGAACGCCCTCCTCGACCTCGCCGCCGGCGGCTGCGCGGACCTGGAAGCCATCCAGCTGGGCGCGCTGGAACTGTAAGCGGCAACCGCGGCGCGCGGATTCGCGTCCGTCCTGGTACGGGCGCACGGTGTCGAAGCCGTGCGCCCGTCCTCGCTCCACGCATGCACGCAGTCACGATCCACGCATCCACGTCTTCCTGGGGGACCCGAATGAAGCTCCGCATAGCCGCCGTAGCCGTGGCGGCCGTACTCACCGTCCCGGCCCTGACCTCCTGTGACGCGATCTCCACGGCGATGGACTGCGCGAACACGGCGGTGGCCATCACGGACGGCGCGAACGACCTCCAGCAGGCGGTCTCCCAGGCGGGCAACAGCCCGCAGGACGCCCAGAACGCGCTCAACCAGATCGAGACGAACCTCAAGAAGATCGGCGACCAGACGGACAACGCCGACCTGGGCAAGGCCATCGACTCGATGAACACGGCGGTCAAGAACGTCCGCACCGCCATCCAGAACGGCGACGCCACCCCGGACATCCAGCCGGTCGCCGACGCGGCGAGCGAGATCTCCAAGGTCTGCACCCCGGGCTGACGCGGCCGCCGGGCCGGAAATAATGGGGGCCATGACCTCCACGCCCAGCCGCCTCATCCTCGCGACCCGCAACGCGGGCAAGATCGCCGAACTCCACGCCATCCTGTCCGACGCCGGCCTGCCGCACGAGCTGGTCGGCGCGGACGCGTACCCCGAGATCCCGGACGTCAAGGAAACCGGTGTCACCTTCGCCGAGAACGCCCTCCTCAAGGCCCACGCCCTGGCCCGCGCCACCGGCCTCCCGGCGGTCGCCGACGACTCCGGCCTGTGCGTGGACGTCCTGAACGGCGCCCCCGGCATCTTCTCGGCCCGCTGGGCGGGCGCCCACGGCGACGACAAGGCGAACCTGGACCTCCTCCTCGCCCAGCTGTCGGACATCTCCGACGAGCACCGCGGAGCCCACTTCTTCTGCGCGGCGGCCCTGGCCCTCCCGGACGGCACCGAACGCGTCGTCGAGGGCCGCCTCCTGGGCACCCTGCGCCACACCCCGTCGGGCACGGGCGGCTTCGGCTACGACCCGATCCTCCAGCCGCTGGGCGAGTCCCGCACCTGCGCGGAGCTCACCCCGGCGGAAAAGAACGCCATCTCCCACCGAGGCCAGGCCTTCCGCGCCCTCGTCCCGGTGGTCCGGGAACTGCTGGGCTGACGCCGACCGCCACGCCGAGGGCCCCGTACACGGCTGCGTACGGGGCCCTCGGCGTTGACGTGCGGTTGGGGGGACTCGAACCCCCACGGGTTTTACCCCACTTGGACCTAAACCAAGCGTGACTGCCAATTCCACCACAACCGCGACATGTAACCCAATTCAGACATTGAGTCTGAGTGGGCTGCTGTCAGTCTACGGGGCGGTCGGGGAGGTCGGCAGGCTTGGGGCGACGCTTCCGGCACCACGTGTCCGTCAGGGAGTGACAGTTGGGGCAGAGGTAGCGGAGGTTCTCGCGACGCGGCGCCGGACGCGGCGGTGGTTCACGTCGTTGACGGCGAGGTTGAGGGCGCGCATGAGATCTGCGTAGCTCGTCGCCGCCGGGACGGCCGCGCGCAGAGCTTCCTCGGGGATGGTCAACCGGGAGTTCCGGAAGTGGGTGGTGTCGATGCCACGCTCCTTCAGCATCCTCCCGAGCGCGGCGCGCGACCGGCTGTCGTCCGGCACGCCGAGGGCCGAAGCCGCGCTTCGGATGCTTGTGGCGGAGGCCGCTGCGCCAGCGAGTTCCTCGGACGTGAACGGTAGGTCGACGCGCCCGCGTTTCATGCCGGGGAAGTGGCTGATGTCGATGCCGGCCGCCGTTATCCGGCGGGCGATGTGCGACAGGGTGCCTGTGGCTGGAGGGGCGTCGAGCTTGACGGCCACCTCGCGCAATGTGGTTGCCCTGGATTCGGCTACCGCTGTAGTCAGCGTGCCGCGGTCGTACAGATCGACCGATAGTCGGACGGTTGCGGCTGGTTTCGTCCGATAAGCGGAGCGGCCCGCACCGGTTGGGTGCGGGCCGCTTCTTGCGGGGCAAAGGGGGGCGGGTCAGATGCCCAGGTCCTTGATGATCTTGGCTACGTGGCCGGTCGCCTTGACGTTGTAGAAGGCGTGCTCGACCTTGCCCTCCTCGTCCACGACCACCGTCGAGCGGATGACCCCGGTCACCGTCTTGCCGTAGAGCTTCTTCTCACCGAAGGCGCCGTACGCGGCCAGGGTCTCCTTCTCGGGGTCGCCGACCAGGGTGACCTTCAGGTGCTCCTTCTCGCGGAACTTCGCGAGCTTCTCCGGCTTGTCGGGGGAGACGCCGATGACGTCGTAGCCGGCCGTCGCCAGGACGTCGAGGTTGTCCGTGAAGTCACAGGCCTGCTTCGTGCAGCCCGGCGTCAGCGCGGCCGGGTAGAAGTAGACGATGACCTTGCGGCCCTTGTGGCCGGCGAGCGAGACCTCGTTGCCGTCCGCGTCGGGCAGGGTGAAGGCGGGGGCGGTGTCGCCCGGCTGAAGTCGCTCGCTCATGTCGGCAGTCTCCTCAAGAGGGGATCGGTATGGCACGAGACTAAGCTGCTGACAGACTGTTCATGGCGGACTACGCCCCCACAGACGAAACGACGACGGAGGCAGCGCGGTGCCGGAAGCCAGGACCCCCGCACAGATCGAGGCGGACATCGTCCGCCGCCGCGAGCAGCTCGCCGAGACGCTCGACGAGATCGGCGTGCGCATGCACCCGAAGACGATCATCGGGGACGCGAAGGCCAGGGTCGCCTCGACCGTCGACCACACCGTCGGGCGGGCGTTCGTCACGGTGAACCGCCTCGTGACGGACGTGACGGGCGCGCTGCGCCACGAGGACGGGGCTCCGCGCCTGGAGCGGATCGTGCCCGTCGCGCTGCTCGCGGCGGGTGTGGTGGGGGTAGTGGTGCTCTCGGTGCGGCGCAAGCGCTGATGACCCTGCGGAGTGCGGTCCGGCCGCGGGCGGGTAGGTTCGGAGCGTGAGCGAGAACACCACCCACGACAAACTGCCCATCCGTATGCTCCACGACCGCGTGCTCGTGAAGTCCGACCTGCCTGAGGGTGAGCGGCGCTCCGGCGGCGGCATCCTCATCCCGGCGACGGCCGCGGTCGGCAAGCGGCTCGCCTGGGCCGAGGTGGTCGCGGTCGGGCAGAACGTACGGAGCGTCGAGCCCGGCGACCGGGTGCTGTACGACCCCGAGGACCGGGCCGAGGTCGAGGTGCGAGGTGCGACGTACGTGCTGATGCGCGAGCGGGACCTGCACGCCGTGGCCGCCGAGCGGCTGGAGGGGTCGAAGGACTCCACGGGTCTCTACCTCTGATACGTCTGAAAACTGCTGGGAAAAGGGCTGGTGGCCGAGGTCACCGGCCCTTTTCGCCGTCCTTTGCTACGGTTGACGGGAACCCGACGAGACGCGCCGTACCGGGTACGACAAGACGACGCACCCCGTATCGCTCGATGTCTCGGAGGTGCCGTCATGGCCTGGGTTCTGCTGCTCCTCGCCGGTCTGCTCGAAGTCGGCTGGTCGATCGGCATGAAGTTCACCGAGGGCTTCACCCGGCTGTGGCCCAGTGTGTTCACGGGCGCCGGGATCGTCGCCAGCATGGTGCTGCTCTCCTACGCCGCCAAGTCCTTGCCCATCGGTACGGCGTACGGGGTGTGGGTGGGCATCGGCGCCGCCGGTGCGGCCGTGCTCGGTATGGCGGTGCTGGGTGAGCCCGTCACCGCCGCCCGGATCTTCTTCATCTGCCTGCTGCTGGTCGCCGTGGTGGGGCTGAAGGCGACCTCCGGTCACTGATCCACCGGTTCATTCGAGGAACGCGGACGGCGGGCGCGTGCCGTCGGCCGCACCGCCGTTGGCGCCCTGCCCGCCCGTCGTGCCCGTGGTGCCCGTCGTGCCCTGCGTGGTGCCGCCCCGGGCGCCCTGGGTGGCACCGCCGCCCGTCTGCCCGCCCTGGGTCTGGCCGCCGTTGTTCTGACCCCCCTGGTTCTGGCCGCCGTTGTCCTGGCCGCCGTTCTCCTGGCCGCCGTTGTCCCGGCCGCCGTTGTCCTGGCCTCCGTTCTCCCGGCCTCCGTTGTCCTGGCCTCCGTTGTCCTGGCCCCCGTTGTCCCGCCCGCCGTCCGGCCAGGTTGGCCGGCCCGGTCGGGTCGGCCGTTCGGGAGGGTTCGGCGTGTCCTCGCCAGGGGGTTCCTCGGGCCGGCCCGTCCGGTCCGGCGGCGAGGGCGGCGGCTGGGCCGCGCCCGGCTGGAGTTCCAGGTCGAAGTCGACGGGGTCGCTGCCTTCGAGGGCGTTCTTGGTGTACGCGGCCCAGATCCGGGCCGGGTAGCCGCCACCGCCGATACGGGACTCCCCGAGGGCGTTGTACAGGGACTCCAAGGCGCCGGTGTCCGGGTCCTGGCCCATCATCGCGACCACCGTGACCAGGTCCGGGGTGTACGCGGCGAACCAGGCCGAGCGGTCCAGTTCGCCGGTCCCGGTCTTGCCCGCGGCCGGGCGGCCGGCGGCGAGCGCGGCCGTACCGGTGCCGTTGTCGACGACGCTGACCAGCATGGACGTGGTGGTGTCGGCGGCCTCGCGGCTGACGGCCTGGGTGGGCGTGCGCTCGGGCAGGCCGATCGTGTCGCCGCCCTTGGTGATCTTCTCCAGGAAGGTGTACGGGGTGCGGCGGCCGTGGTCCGCGAGGGTCGCGTACGCCTGGGTCATGTCCAGGACGCTGGCCTGCAGGGTGCCGAGGGCCATGGCGGGGACGGGCGGGAAGTTCGGGGTGTCCGCGGGGATGCCGAGGGCGATGGCCGTGTCCTTGACCTTCGCGGTGCCGACGTCGACCGCCATCTGCGCGTAGACGGCGTTGACGGAGAGGTCGGTCGCGGTGTTGGCGGTGATGTTCCCGTACGACACCTGGCCCTCGTTCTCGGGGGCGAAGCGGATCCGGCCGCCGACGACCGGGCGTTTGTTGTCGCCGTTGTAGATGGTGCTCGGGGTGATCCGGCGGCCGTCCTGGGTGCGGGAGTCGTTCTCGACGGCGGCCGCGAAGACGAACGGCTTGAAGGTGGAGGCGACCTGGTAGTCGTGCCGGGTCGCGTTGTTGACGTACTGCTTGGTGTAGTCGATGCCGCCGTACATGGCGACGACCTTGCCGGTGGCCGGGTCGATGGAGACCCCGCCGGCCCGCACCACCCGGTCCGCCTTGCGCTTCTCAGGGTCGAGTTTGCGGACCATCTGGGCGTCGACGGCTTCGGCGAAGGCGTTCTGGCGGCGTCTGTCGATGGTGGTGGTGATGCGGTAGCCGCCTTCGGCGAGGGTTTTGTCGTCGAGGATCTTGTGCTCGACGATGTAGTCCTTGATGGCTTCCACCAGGTACCCGCGCTGTCCGGACAGTCCGGCGGCGGCGCGGACCTTGCCCGGCTCGGGGAACTGTGTCGTCGCGCGTTCGGCGGCGGGCAGCCAGTTCTTCTTGACCATGCCGTCGAGTACGTAGTTCCAGCGGGCGAGGGCGCGGGGGCGGCTCTGGGGGTGGGAGACGACGTCGAAGCTGCTCGGGGAGTTGAGGAGGGTGGCGAGGTAGGCGCCCTCGGCGGTGGTGAGGTCGGCGGCGTCCTTGCCGTAGTAGGCCTGGGCGGCGGCCTGGATGCCGTAGGCGTTGCGGCCGAAGTAACTGGTGTTCAGATACCCCTCCAGGATGTAGTTCTTCGACTTCTCGCGCCCGAGTTTGATCGCGATGAAGAACTCCTTGACCTTCCGTTTGATCGTCTGTTCCTGGCCCAGGTAGTAGTTCTTGACGTACTGCTGGGTGATGGTCGAACCGGACTGGGTGCCCTTGCCGGTCGCGGTGTTCCAGGCGGCGCGGACCATCGCCTTGGGATCCACGGCCCGTTCGGAGTGGAAGTCCCGGTCCTCGGCGGCCAGTACGGCCTCCTGCACGGTCCGGGGGATCTGTGAGAGCGGGATGTTGACGCGGTTGACCTCGCCGTCGTGCGCCAGCTGCGAACCGTCGGAGTAGAGGTAGACGTTGGACTGCGCGGTGGCGGCGGAGTTGGCGGGCGGGATGTCCACGAGCAGGTAGCCGGCGACGAGGGCGCCGATGAGCAGCAGGACGACGAGCAGGAAGCCGCCCAGGAGCATGCGCCAGGTGGGGAGGGCGCGGCGCCAGCCGGTCCGCTTGCGGCGGGCCTGTCTTCCGGGCTTCTGTGCCGTGCCGGGCGTCCGTCCTGCGCCGGGTGTCTGCGGCCGCGTCGGGGGTCCCTCTGGCGGAGTGTCCGGATCGCGAGGGGTCCAGCCCGGGGGTGGTGACTGGTCGCTCATCTCCAGAACTCCTCGACGCTGTGCGAAATATCCACTTCTGTACCTCATGGTGTCTACCCGATGACCGGTGATTACGCGCCGGACGGGGGTAAATCGGTCGCGTGGCTCGCCCCTCCGCACTAAGCTCGCGCGCTTTGGCCGACGTAGGAACGACGAGGGAAACGGAGGGATACGGTGCGTCGGAGAGTGCGGCTCTACCTGGCCGTCGCCGCAGGCGGATTCCGCCGCTACGCCACCTACGGGACGGCGACGGCGGCCGGTGTGTTCACCAACACCGTGTTCGGGTTCATCGTCGCGTACACGTACATCGCGCTGTGGGACGAGCGGCCCGGACTCGGCGGCTACGACCAGGCGCAGGCCCTGACCTTCGTATGGGTGAGTCAGTCACTGCTCGCCGCCGGGGCGCTGATCGGGGGTGGTTTCCAGGAGGAGCTCCAGGAGCGTGTCCGTACGGGCGACATCGCCGTCGACCTGTACCGGCCGGCGGACCTGCAGATGTGGTGGCTCGCGGCCGACTTGGGGCGGGCGGCCTTCCAGTTGGTGGGGCGGGGGGTGGTTCCGCTGGCGGTCGGGGCGCTGGCGTTCCGGCTGGCGCTGCCCGCCGATCCGCTGCGATGGCTGCTGTTCCTGGTCTCCGTCCTGCTCGCGCTGACGGTGAGCTTCGCGGTGCGCTACCTGTTGGGGCTGGCGGCGTTCTGGCTGATGGACGGGTCGGGGATCAACATGATGGCGACCGTCGTCACGATCTTCTTCTCCGGGATGCTGCTGCCTCTGACCGTTTTCCCGGGCGGTTTCGGCGAGTTCGTGCAGGCGCTGCCGTGGGCGGCGGTGCTCCAGGTCCCGATGGACGTGCTGCTGGGCAGCCACGCGGGGGCCGGGAGCGCGGCGGGTGCGCTGGGGTTCCAGGCGGTGTGGGCGTTCGTACTGCTGGGCGCGGGGCGGCTGTTGCAGTCGGCCGCGACGCGGAAGGTGGTGGTCCAGGGTGGCTGAGGCGGTACTGGAGCGGGAGTTCGCGGCCGTCGAGGTGCCCCGGCGCGGTCGGGCGTGGGAGGGGCTGCGCGGCTACGGGCTGATCGTGGCGATGTGGATCCGGTCGACGATGACGTACCGGACGTCCTTCGTCCTGTCGGTCGTCGGCAACGCGGCGATCACCCTCCTCGACTTCGTCGCGGTCTGCATCATGTTCTCCCACGTGGACGAGCTGGGCGGTTTCACCCTGCCCGAGATCGCCCTGCTCTACGGATCCTGCTCAGCCTCCCTGGGCCTGGCGGACCTGCTGCTGGGCAACACGGACCGGATCGGTGTCCGGATCCGCGACGGCTCGCTCGACACCATGCTGGTGCGCCCCGTGCCGGTGCTGGCGCAGGTCGCGGCGGACCGGTTCGCGCTGCGCAGGCTGGGGCGCGTGGGGCAGGGGGTGGGGGTGCTGGCCTGGGCGGTCTGGGGGCTGGGTCCGCAGGTGGAGTGGACGCCCGGCAAGGTGCTGCTGGTGCCCGTGATGGTGCTGGCCGGGGCGGGGATCTTCGGTGCGGTGATGGTGGCCGGGGCGGCGTTCCAGTTCCTGGCGGGGGACGCGGCGGAGGTGCAGAACTCGTTCACGTACGGCGGCTGCGCGATGCTGCAGTACCCGCCGACCGTCTTCGCGAAGGACCTGCTGCGCGGGGTGACCTTCATCGTGCCGCTGGCCTTCGTCAACTGGCTGCCCGCGCTGTACGTGCTGGGGCGGCCCGATCCCCTGGGGCTGCCGGGGTGGGTCGCGTACCTGAGCCCGCTGGTGGCCTTCGCCGTGTTCCTGCCCGCGTCGCTGGCGTGGCGTGCGGGTGTCCGTTCGTACCGAAGCACGGGGAGCTAGTCGTGGTGGATGCGCTGATCTCGCTGGACGGGGTCGAGAAGGTCTTTGACGTACGGCGCCGGGTGGGGCTGATGCGCCGGGAGAAGCACCAGGTCAGGGCGGTGGACGGGATCAGCTTCGAGGTGGCGCGGGGCGAGATGGTCGGCTACATCGGGCCCAATGGTGCCGGGAAGTCGACCACGATCAAGATGCTGACCGGGATCCTGACGCCGAGCGGCGGCCGGCTGCGGGTGGCGGGCATCGATCCGGCGCGGGAGCGGATGCGGCTCGCGCACCGGATCGGGGTGGTGTTCGGGCAGCGGACCACGCTGTGGTGGGACCTGCCGCTGAAGGACTCGTACGGGCTGATGCGGCGGATGTACCGGATCCCGCGGGCGCGGTTCGAGGAGAACATGGAGCGCTGCGTGGACCGGCTGGACCTGGCCGAGCTGCTCGACGTGCCGGTGCGGCAGTTGTCGCTGGGGCAGCGGATGCGCGGGGACATCGCGGCGGCGCTGCTGCACGATCCGGACGTGCTGTACCTGGACGAGCCGACGATCGGGCTGGACGTGGTGAGCAAGGCGAAGGTACGGGGCTTCCTGCGGCAGCTGAACGCGGAGCTCGGCACGACGGTGCTGCTGACTACGCACGACCTCCAGGACATCGAGCAGCTGTGCGAGCGGGTGATGGTGATCGACCACGGGCGGCTGATGTACGACGGTCCGCTGGCCGGGCTGCATGCGGCGGGGTCGGCCGGGGAGAGCGAGCGCACGCTGGTGGTGGACCTGGAGCGGGAGCTCGCGCCGATCGAGCTGGCGGGCGCGCGGGTGGTGAGGGTGGAGGGGCCGCGGCAGTGGCTGGCGTTCCCGGCGGGAGCTTCGGCGGCGCCGCTGGTGGCGGAGGTGGCGGCGCGGTATCCGCTGGTGGACCTGTCGGTGCGGGAACCGGACATCGAGGACGTGATCGCGCGGATGTACGCGGGGCGGGGGTGAGGGCGGAGACGGGGCGGGGGTGAGGGCGGGGGGAAATCAGGGTCATTCCGGGGGTGGGACAGGGGTGCAAGCCGTACAACTCCCGGGGATCCCTGCATAGTCTGGGCCGTATGAGTGACGATCGGCCGGAGAAGCCGTTGCCGGAGCTGAGGGCGTCGGATGCCGACCGGGACCGGGTGGTGGAGCGTCTGCGGGACGCCGTCGCCGAGGGCCGGCTCGACATGGAGGAATTCGAGGAGCGGCTGGAGGCGGCGTACAAGTCCCGTACGTACGCGGAACTGGAGCCGCTGACGCGGGACCTGCCGGCGGAGGGGGGCGCGGCGCCGCTGCCGACGCAGGGGGCGGCCTCGGGTTCGTCCTCGGGTTCGTCCTGGCCGGCCCGGATCGGCGGGTCGGGGACGTCGACGAACGCCGTCGCGGTCATGTCGGGGTTCCAGCGCAAGGGCCCGTGGACGGTGCCCGCCCGCTTCGACGCGGTGGCGTTCTGGGGCGGTGGTGAGCTGGACCTGCGCGAGGCGAACTTCGCGCAGCGCGAGGTGGTGATCAACTGCGTCGCGGTCATGGGCGGCATCCAGATCACCGTGCCGCCGGGCGTGGAGGTCGACGTACGGGGCATCGGCGTCATGGGCGCCTTCGACCAGCGCGTGGGCAGCGGGCCGGCGCAGCCGGGGGCGCCGCGCGTGATCGTGACGGGCTTCGCCTTCTGGGGCGGGGTGGAGATCAAGGTCAAGCCGCCGAAGACGCCGAAGCGGCCGAAGCTGAGCAAGGGGCTGTAGCGCTCCGCCCCGTCCGGCCCTTACGGGGCGGGGCGGGACGGAGCGGGGCTTGGGCCGAGCGGGGCACGGCGGGACGGGCACGGCTCCGACGGCCCGGGCCGAGGCCTCTGCGGCCGTACCGGACCCGCGGTCCCGGCGAGGTCGCGACCGCGGGAGCCGTACCCCCTCGCGGGAACGAAACGGCGTGCCGGGAACTCCTCGCGCCTCCCAGTAGTCGGATGCTATGCAGACAAAACCGGCGCCCCCGGGGGAAGGCAGGAGCACGTGGACGACCGCACCAGAGACGGAGGTGCCGCCCCACCGCCACCACGCGCGGGAGCGGCAACGGCACCGACCCCTGCCCCGCCCGCCCGCGGAGCGTTCGTGTTCAGCGCGGCCGACGAGGAGCGCCGCCGCGGTGTCCGCCGGATGAAGACCACCGCGACCGGTCTGCTGCTCCTGGTCGCGGTGGTCTACGTACTGGCCACGTGGGCGCGGCACGCCGGCGCGGGCGGCTGGGCCGGCTACGTCGCGGCGGCCGCCGAAGCCGGCATGGTCGGCGCGCTCGCGGACTGGTTCGCCGTCACCGCCCTCTTCCGGCGGCCCCTCGGCCTGCCCATCCCGCACACCGCGATCATCCCGACCAAGAAGGACCAGCTCGGCATCTCCCTCGGCGAGTTCGTCGGCGAGAACTTCCTCTCCTCCGACGTGGTCAAGGCCCGCCTCCACGCCCTCGGCATCGGCGGCCGCCTCGGCACCTGGCTGGCCGAGCCCGCGCACGCCGACCGGGTCACCGCGGAACTGGCCACCGCCCTGCGCGGAGCCCTGACCGTACTGCGGGATTCCGATGTGCAGGCCATCGTGGGCGAGGCCATCACCCGGAGCGCCGAGACGGCCGAGATCGCGTCCGGCATGGGCAAGACCCTGGAGCGGGTCGTCGCGGACGGCGGCCACCACCGCGCCGTCGACCTCGTGTGCGCCAAGGTCCACGACTGGCTCGTCACGCACGGGGAGTCAGTGATGGACGCGGTCCAGGGCGGGGCGCCCGGCTGGACCCCCCGCTTCGTGGACCGCAAGGTCGGCGACCGCGTCTACAAGGAGCTGCTGCGGTTCGTCACGGAGATGCGGGACATGCCCCAGCACCCGGCGCGCGCAGCGGTGGACCGCTTCCTGACGGATTTCGCGGCCGACCTCCAGTCGGACACGGAGACGCAGGCCCGGATCGAACGGCTCAAGTCCGAGCTGCTGGCGCGCGGCGAGGTCCAGGAGGTGATCGCCTCCGCGTGGAGCGCGATCCGCTCGATGATCATCTCGGCGGCGGAGGACGAGCAGAGCGAGCTGCGCCTGCGGGTCCGTTCCTCGCTGATGTCCCTGGGGGCGCGGCTGGCGACGGACGGCCGCCTCCAGGGCAAGGTGGAGGGCTGGATCGAGGGCGCGGTGGTGTACGTGGTCACCAACTACCGGACCGAGATCACTTCGCTGATCACGGACACGGTGGCGGGCTGGGACGCCGAGCACACGTCCCGCAAGATCGAGGCCCACATCGGCCGGGACCTGCAGTTCATCCGCATCAACGGCACGGTGGTCGGCGCCCTGGCGGGCCTGCTGATCTACACGGTGTCGCGGGCCTTCGGGGCGTAGCGCCCCTGGGGGCGCCGGGGGCCCTGGGGGCCCTAGGGTCGTGGGGGCCTTGGGGTCGTGGCGGGCCGGGGCTGTCAGCCGCGGTCGGCGACGGCCCAGGACGCGGCGGCCACGACGCCCGCCGCCCCGATGACGGCCGGCCAGGCGCCGACCTTCTTGGCCAGCGGGTGCGCGCCCGCGAAGCCGGCCAGGTACAGCGCCCCGAGCCCGGCCGCCGCGGGCGCGCCGCCCTGGCGGTGCCACTCCCGTCCGGCCGCGAGCCCGGCGGCGCCGAGGACGACACCGCCCAGGGGCCGCTTCTTGGTCCACCGGGCGACGGCGTAACCGCCGACCAGCCCGGCGGCGGCCACCACGGAACTCGGTACGCGCGCCATGTCGAACTCCCTCTCCTGCGGTCTTCTTGCCGCGGTCTTCTTGTCGTTCGTTGTTCGTGGTTCGTGTTCGTCGTTCGTCGTTCGTCGTTCGGATACGAGGCTAACGCGGCCGCCCGGCCATCCGATGGGCGCCCAGCACCCACCCCAGCACCAGCACGGCTCCGCCGATCACGGCATCCGGCACCGCGTCCCGCAGCGAGCGCGGCAGCAACGCCACGACGCCCAGGACGAGAAGAAAGGCGAGCGCGCACCGGCCGGCCGCTCGAAGCAGTCTGTCCACGTGCTGCTCAACGCGGGTGCCGGGTTTCCCGACACGGAGGGTGGGGAGGGGATTTGTCGCACACTCGCCGGATCCGTGCGATGTCCACCCCAGGAACCCGAAGCGCATAAATTCACTCTCCCCACCCAAAGGGGAAAATCCTCACCCCCATCCCGCACCCCTACCGTCACTCACAGGAGCCAGGGCATCGTGATCTGCTACGGACAGGCCGTCCTCGACCTCGCGGACGAACTGGTCGACGCCTACACCGACGTCTTCGCCGCCCCGCCGTGGAACGAGGACGAAGAAACCATTCGCCAGTTCGCCACCCGCCTCCAGACCGACTCCCGGCGCCGTGGATTCCGTACGGCCATCGCCCAGTCCGCGGCCGGCATCGACGGCTTCGCCACGGGCTGGATCACGCCGGCCGCCTTCCCCAAGAACCGGGCGTACGCCCAGGTCGCTGCGCAGCTCGGCGCGGACCGGGTGAAGGAGCTGCTGACCGGGGCCCTGGAGATAGACGAACTCGCCGTACGTCCGTACGCGCGCGGCCACGGCACCGGCCGGGCCCTGCTCACCGAGATCACCGCCGACGCCCCGGACCGGCGCGCCTGGCTGCTGACCTCCCGTCTGGCCACCGACACCGTGGCCACCTACCGCCGCCTCGGCTGGCACGAGGTCGCGGCCCGGCCGGGCACGGAGACCGGGGTGATCGTCTTCCTGTCCCCGGACCACCCGAACCGCTAGGACGTGTCCCCGGCCGGCCCGGCCCCCGGGTGTCCGGCGGATCACGGCCGGGCATACCGGCCGCATGATCACAGTCCGCCAGACCCCCGCGCCCCGCCGTCAGCTCAACCTGGCCACGCGCCACCAGCTCACCGCCGCGGGCGTCCCCGACGGCACCATCACCTCCCGGACCCGTCCGGGCGGCCCGTGGCAGCGCTTACTGCCCCGTGTGTACCTCCTCCAGACCGGGCCCCCGGACCACCGCCAACGCGCCCTGGCCGCCGTCCTGTACGCCGCCGAGCCCGACGCCGACCCGCTGTCCGGTGACACGGCCGCCCTCACCGGCGGCGCCGCCCTCGCCCTCCTCGGAATCCGCGAGGCCCCGTACACCGCGTCCACCGCGTACGCCCCGTACGCACCGGCCGACGTCCTGATCCGCGCCCCGCGCCGACTCACCGGCACCCCGGAGGTCCGGCCGCTCCCCACCTCGCGCTGGCCGCGCACGATCACGGTCTCGGGCATCCCGAGCACCCGCCCGGTCCGCGCGGCGGCCGACTACGCGGCCCGCACCCAGGACCCCGACCGCATCCGGTCGACCCTGGCCCACGTCGTCCAGGCCGGCTGGTGCCACCCGCAGGACCTGCACGCGGAACTGCGCGCCGCCCGCCTCCTCACCCGCCCCGCGATCCGCGCGGCCGCGGCCGAACTCCTCGCCGGTACCCGCTCCCTCGCCGAGGCCCGCGCCCGCGAAGCTCTGTCCGCCACGGACCTCCCGACCCCCCTGTGGAACGCCCGCCTCTACACCCCGGACGGCGCCTTCCTGGCCAGCCCGGACGCCTACTGGCCCGACGAGGGCGTCGCCCTGGAGATCGACTCGGCGGAGTACCACTACACCCGCGACGCCTGGCACGCCACGCTCCGCCGCCGCCTGCGCCTGGAGTCCCACGGCATCCTGGTGGTCAGCGCCACCCCGTCGATGATCCGCGACACCCCCACGGAGGTCGTAGCGGCCCTCCGCGCCCTCCTCACCCTCACCACCCCCCGCCCCACCCCACCCACAGCCCTGGCCCGCGGCCACCAACAGCTCTCGTTCCCGTTCTGATAGGGCCGGACGGCGCGGGGAGAGCGCGGTCACAGCGGCATAGGGTACGTCTCGTTCCACCGCAGCCCCGCGGCCCGGATATCGTAGGTTGGTTCGCTGTGGCCAGTGGTGCCTTCCTGGCAGGTGGTCGGATCGTCAAAAAGGGTGTTGTCAGTGCCTTCTGTCACCCTCTGTGAGGGCGGAGTACAAAGCGTTTCCGCCGCGCGAGTTCTGGAGGAGGGTGCATGACCAGCACTGAGTACGAATTCACCTCGGTCGAGATCTGCGCCGGTGCGGGTGGTCAGGCGCTCGGGCTTGAGCGGGCGGGCTTCGGGCACAGGCTTCTCATCGAGATGGACGCCAGCGCGTGCGAGACCCTCCGGGCCAACAGACCGGAATGGCAGGTGCTGGAGCAGGACCTCCGCGTGTACGTGGAGAGTGAAGAGGCCCTCCAGATGAAGGGCCAGATCGATCTCCTCGCCGGAGGCGTGCCCTGCCCCCCTTTTTCTCTGGCGGGCAAGCAGCTCGGCCGTGACGACGAGCGCGACCTGTTCCCGACCATGATCAAGCTGGCTCGGCAGCTGGACCCTTCCGCGGTGATGATCGAGAACGTCCGTGGTCTCATGCAGTCCAAGTTCGACGACTATCGTGCGGAGATCGTCGCCGAGCTTGAATTGCTTGGGTATCGCTGTGACTGGCGGGAGCTCCAGGCCAGTGACTTCGGAGTGTCACAGCTGCGTCCCCGCAGCCTGCTCGTCGCGCTGAAGCCCGAGTACTGGGAGCACTTCGACGTCGAGGGCTGGTACAAGCCGCAGCCCGGCCAGAAGAAGCCGCCGACGATCGGCGATCTCCTGCGGGATTCGATGGTGGAGCGCGGTCTCAAGGGGCCTGCCCTCGAGAACTGGTACCAGAAAGCCTCCGGCGGCATCGCCCCGACACTGGTGGGCGGCTCCAAGAAGCACGGCGGTGCTGACCTCGGTCCCACCCGCGCGAAGAGGGCCTGGGAGAACCTGGGTGTGTCCGGGCTGGGCGTCGCGGACGAGCCGGACAAGGAAGGCAACACAAAGAACCCCGCGCGTGACCTGGGCGAGCCAGGCAAGACCCTGCCCATGATCACGGTGAAGCAGGCCGCACTCGTCCAGGGCTTCGGCCCGGAAGAGGAGGGCGGGGAGCAATGGATCTTCCAGGGGCGCAAGACTGCCGCCTACCGTCAGGTGGGCAACGCCTTCCCGCCCCCCGTGGCCAAGGCCGTGGGTCTGCAGATCAAGGCTGCTCTTGAGGCCGGACCTCGGCTGACGAAGCAGACCGGGAGCCTGTCAGCTTCGATCCCCAGCCCCTCTGATCCCGGCCACCGTGAGGACGATCCGGTCAGCGCTCGCCTCGGGTGATTCGTGTTCCCAGAAGCGCAGCACGGTCCAGCCGGCCTCGCGCAGCCGCGCGTCGGTGTCACGGTCTCGGGCCATGTTGCGCGCGACCTTCTCTGACCAGTACCCCTGGTTGGTCTTCGGCGGCACGTAGTGCTCAGGGCACCCGTGCCAGTAACAGCCGTCGATGAAGACCGCGACCTTCGCGGGACGGAAGACCATGTCCGCCGTCCGCCGGACCTTCGGCAGGGGCTTCGCTGCCACCCGGTAGCGGAGCCCCCGCGCGTGCACCAGCTTGCGCACCAGCTGCTCGGGTTTGGTGTCGCGGCTCCGGATCGCCTGCATGTTCCGGCGGCGTGCCGCCGAAGAGGCCCAGGACCCTTCCGGGCGGTCCCAGTCTTCGGTCATCGTGGGGAGTCCTGCTTCCAGGGCTAGCTCTGGCTCAGCTGTGCCCTCGAACATCCCGGAGGGCACTCTTTCAATCTACGACGCGGTGCGCGTGCCCTACAGGGCAGCGGCATCCGTGTGCTTGGGCAGGACAGGGGCCGGTTCCACCGGATCGCTGGCGTCAGCCAGCACCCACGTCCTGCCGTCCAGCTCGACGCGCGGCCGGTTGCCGTGATGGGGCTGGGCCTGCGCGACGCGGAAGCTGACCAGTTCACCAAGGCGGGGTACTGGGGCGCCCAGGGCCCGCGCTATGGCCTGGTGGCTGCTGAAGTGGCCGGGGATCAGCAGGCCCTCTTCACGCAGCACGGTGCGCGCCCGGCCTTTCGCCTCACGCACCCGAGCCATGTAGTCCCGCTGGGTCGCGACCGTCCGCACCACTCCGCGGCCGATTCGCCGGTTCTGCACCCGGCGGAAGAGCTCGTTCACCCGCCGCTGCCCGGAAGACGACGAGAGGATCGCGTCCCTCATCTGGGTGGGGAGGTGCAGCAGGACGTTCTCCGGGAGCTCCGCTTCGTGCCAGAGCCAAAGGATCTTGTTCCTGTGCTCTGCCTTCACGGTCAGTTTGAGGTCGCGGTTGCTGCCGCGGTTCAGCCAGGCCTCGTCTATGCGCAGAAGACCGGCACTCCAGCGGCTGCTGTAGTCATCTGCCCAGACGAGCAGGCACAGATGCCCCATGGCCTCCGGCGGGATCATCCAGCCCCCGAACGCCTGCGAGTACTTGCAGTCGACGTCCGCGCCGGCGATCCGGTAGTCCATCTCGGCACCGTCGTCGAACCTGAACGCTCTCTGGAGGTTGATCTCCACGAGTGTCCCCGCGTGCGTCTTCTCGGTCTTGAACAGGGTCTTCCAGTCGAACCGGCCCGTGACCTCCCCGTTCAGGAGCTGGTCGATCGTGTCGCGGAGCACCGAGGCGAACCGCTGCCCCGTGGGGTCCAGACGCCGGATCTCCGCCTCGACCGCTGCGAGTTCCGGGTCACCGTCTGCGAGATGCCGCGCGTGGATGCTGGCAGCGGCGGCGATGTCCAAGGGCAGCATGGGCAGGGTCCTGTCCGGTCAGATTTCTAGCTGGGGGCGGGGGCGGGGGCGGGGGGGGCGGGGGCGGGGGGGGGGGGGGGCCGCCCCCCCGCCCCCCCGGCCCCCCCCGCGGACGTCGACAAGCGTGAGGACGCGCGATACTAATGTGTTGTCGGTGT
>NZ_JBIAHP010000017.1:127860-138141 GCF_042870715.1 Streptomyces sp. NPDC006463
GGCCGCGCGTGGATGCGGGCCGGGGCGGCGAGCTCCCCGGGCAGGCGGCGCCGGGGCCGGCCCGGGCCGCGCCCCCGCGGGGGGCGGGGGCGGCGGCGCCGGCCCGGCTCGTGGGCCGGGCCGCCCTCGTCACTCGGCGGTGCCGCCGGAACGTATTGCCCGGAAGCGGAGCAGTCGATTGGAAGAGTCGTTGGCCGTGGTGGGGGAGACCACGGTGAACGCCATGATGACCTGCTTGGGATCGGCCGTACCGTCCGTGACGGCGGACAGGAGTCCCGCGTCGTTGGTCGCGTCGACCACCGGATAGAGCAGGACGATGCCCGTGCGAGGGCCCACACTCAATGCGTCCGCGCGGGAGCTGCTGACGTCCTCGCCCGCCTCCCTGATGACGGATTCGGCCCATCGGCGGTGTTCCATACCGGAGATACGGCCGAAGGCGACTTTTTCGAACTGGCGCCTGCGCCGGACCAGCGAGGTCGGCGCTGACCCCAGCACGCTCGCTTCCACCCGCCGGCTCGATGTCGTCTGCGGTGCGACGAGCAGCCAGTCGTCCACCTTGGCGAGTTCGCCGTCGAGCTTGGCGAGGTAGCTGAGGTGTGGGGCGAAGTGGTTGTCGCCTTCCCACTCCAGCTTGCGCAGGACGCTGACCAGGCTGGTATGAGGGACCAGCGATGTCTTGGCCTCGAACCTCCGGGTGAGAGGGCTGGTTTCGTCCGGCGGCAGCTCCAGCGTCTGCGCAGAGCGGCCGAACACGTCCAGGAGCGGGAGCCAGCGCTTGGCGTTGGCCTCGATCACCGAAGGGTCCTTGGGATAGGCCGCCGGCTCGATAGGCCGCCCGGGCGAGCGGATCTCGGTCAGTTCGGCGTTGAACATCTTGTTGCGTGCCGTCGGCTTGACGAGACCGAGATGCTGCGAGACCAGTGGCAGCACCTCATAGGGCGTCAGCTGGGGCTCGCCGTCGATCATCTCCGCGTACTGGGCGAGTTCGGAGCGGAACGCCTCCTCGTCCTGGCAGATCGCCTCGAACGCCTCGTACAGATCGAGCGTCTTGTCCTTCCCGAAGGGTTCCTCGCGGCCGATGTAAAGGCGGACGAGGTCCCGGTAACCGGAGCGGAATCCGAACCAGCGGCCCATCTGCATGAGAGTGTCGGCCTGCTGGGTCATCCGGCGGTAGTAGGTGACGGTCAGACCCTCCACGGTGAAGCCGCGGGACAGTTTGGTGCCGCCGACGAGGATCTTCCAGACGTTCGGGGTGCGGTCGAAGTCGAGTCCGGGCTGCGCGTAGTCTTTTTCATTCGCGCCATTGACGACGAGGACGGGACTCCCGCCGGATGCGATGAGCTGCCGGGCGCGGCTGATGTGGGCGCGCAGTTCCTCGTACGAGCCAGGGACGGGGAGACCCTCGGCCCGGGCCTCACACACCGGCTTGTGGTCCGCTTCGAAGAGAGCCGCCAGCCGGAGGTGAGATTCGCTGCTCATGTACGAGGAATCCCAGAGCGCCTTGATGCGGTCGGCGAGTACCGCGTGGTCCGCTACGCGCACCGACTCGTGAACCAGCATGGTGTGGTGGCGGAAGGCGCCTTCGGGAAACCCGTTCGCCACGCGGTAGAGCTTCAAGGCTCCGGCCAGCACAAACGCGTCCATCGCTTCCAGCAGACGGTCCCCCGTACCGCTGTCGACGCCGCGCACGTGAGCGGCTTCCTGGGAGGTGGCGACCGTCCGCTCGGAGCTGGGTACGTCGGAGTGCAGGTCGTGGAAGTCCTCCACCCCCATGTACCCGACCGGGCGGGGAAGGGAGATCAGGAAGTCGCGCGGGAAGAGGTCGGCGGAGTCGTCGGGGTCGACGAAGACGTTGGCGAAAGGCGTCGCCGTGTAGCCGATGTACTGGGCTCGTGGCATCAGGCGCAGAAGCTCGCAGACCAAACCGTTGATGGCGGACCGGTTGGCCTTGCCCTCTTCCCAGCTAGCCGGGTTCGTGGTGTTGACGGACGCCTGGTCGGACTCGTCATCGATGATGAGTGCCGGTACCTCGCCGAGGATCGGACCGATCTTCTTGAGGTCGTTGACGAGTTTCGTCAGGACCGACTTGTTCTTCTTGACCACCATGACGCGGGCTGCCGCGTGATGCAGATTCGCCGGGTCATGGAGCGGGAGGGCCTTTTCCACCTTCTCGATGTCGAGCGCCCGGATGCCCCGCTCCAGGGACTGATAGTCCTTGTCCTTCGTCGTGAGGCGTTCGATGTCGAACGCTCCGCGATGAGAAGGCCGGCCGCCGTGCGAGACGAACTTCGTCGGCCAGTCCTCGTCGTCCTGGTAGTCGACACCGATCAGAGCGTCGAGATCGTCCGGATCCGCACCGCGGAGGATGTTCTCCTGCCCGATCAGCTCCATGTCGAGCCGCCGCTGCGTCTGGCCACGCAGCAGGTTCAGCGTCCCGCCCAGCACGATGACCAGCCGGTACCCGGCGTCCATCGCCTTGGCTATGACGCCGGTAAAGTTGGCGGTCTTGCCGGACTGGACGTAACCGACGACCAGACCCCGGGCCGCGTACGCCTCCGGTCGTGCCGGGTCCGACAGTCGTTCGACGACGTTGTGCGCAGCCTCCCCGAGGCTGGTGACCGCCTTCTCGCTCCAGCCCTTGCTCCGCAGGAGGTCCTCGTACGCCGGCCAGTAGAACGCCCGGGCCAGCGCCTTGTCCCGGGTGTACCAGGCTTGGTTGCTCTCGCTGATCACTACGGGCTGCGGGCCCTTGTCGACGGGAACCGCGGCGTCCAGCGCCTCGGACACGTCCTGATCGAAGCGCAGGAGCGCGTACGCGTCGGCCCGCCGGGCGTCCGAGCAGGGCGGTGCGCTGGACCAGTCGGCGGTCAGAGCGGCGTCCCACTGGGCCAGGGAGCGGCTCCAGACCGTGATGAGCCCCGGGTCGCTCGCGGCGAGGCGAGCCCGGAAGACGTCCAGATCGGCGTCATGGCCGTCGTCCGTCTCCGACAGTCCGGCCGCGATCCGACTGAAGCCCCTCGGAGCGCGGCGCATGGCGGCGAGTACGTCAGTGTGAAGATTGAGCAGGTGGTCGGTCACAGGGGCTACGGCTCCAGTCCGCGAGACATTTCACAGCGCGCGGCAGAGACCAGCACGCTGTTCCACAAGGCCATCTCGTCGTTGCGCTGGGCGCTTGACCGGCCCAGACGGAAGTTCTTTTCGAGCATGAGGTAGAGCAGGCCCTTCAGCGCCGGCGCATCGTTCGCCCCCGCTCTCCGGCCGCTGTTGAAGGCCGGGCGGAACTCTTTGTTGAGCCGGATGGCGTGTTCCTCGCGATCGATGTCGAAGAAGACGTCGGGCGGGAGTGATTCCCATCGGAAGGTGATGGGGTCCTGGCCCTCGATCTGCGGCAGCTCGTCCCGGAGGGTGCGCTTGAGCTTGGGATCGATGCCTTTCCCGGGCGGGACGGCACTCGTACGCTGCACTTCAGTGGAACGCCGCGCAGCCTCGCGATAGACCGCTTCTGCTTCCGCCACGTACGCGGCGAACGGATGGCCGTCCGCATCGGTGGCCTTCTCGATACCGCGGGCGAACGCCGGTGTGACGCTGACCCCGTCCTTCTTCACGGTCAGGCTGAACACGCCGTTCGGTGACGAGGGAAGGTCCAGCGCGATCCGGGCCAGGCTGTGGTGCGTCTCCGAGCTGCGGATGCCGTTCCAGCCGCCGGCTTGGACGAGCCGGTCATTACGGTAGATGTAGAAGCCCTGCCGGTCCGCCAGGGGGCCGATGCCCCGGAAGGAAACAAGCCGGGACCGGGGCGGCCACACGTGAGCCTGAAGAGCGACCTCGCCGACGCCCTCGATGGGAGCCGAGTACGTCCGCGGGTAGCCCGCTCGCCCCGGGATCCGGTAGCCGAAGGGGTCGATCGGCTCGACACCCCGGTGATCGAGCTCCTCCTTGGTGCGGACGTCCTCCACGACGAGGTCGATGTGGAACCCGTCCCTGGCCAGGAACCTGTGCAGGTAGAGACCGAGATGGGTTTCCAGCTTCTCGATCTGTTCGTTGAGGAACCGGTCGCTCTGGCCGGAGAGCACGGTGTCGAAGGCACGGACGCCGTCCCAGCGGACGACGGTGCCGTGCCATCCGATGACCCCGTCGTAGCGGTCGACCAGATCCTGGCAGTACCGCGGGTCCACGATGTCGCAGCTGAAGTCCTGCTGCGCTTGGGCGGTCAGCCAGCGTCTTCCGGCGGCAGGACTGCGCTTGGTGCGGCTGATCACGGTCAGCGAGTCCGCATGGGACAGCGAGGCCGCCTTCAGCCCCGCTCCGAAGTGTCCCAGCGCCCCTTCGCCGTAACCTTCACGGCCTCCGACGACCATGGCGACGTCGAGAGCGGAGTCGTCCATCCCATGGCCGTCGTCGATCACCAGCAGGCTGACGAGCCGGTCGCTGTCGCGCAGAAAACTGATGACGACGTTGCGGGCGCCCGCGTCGATCGAGTTGTCGACGAGGTCGGCTATCGCCGCCTCGAATCCGTACCCCTGGTGCGCCAGGGATTCGACGTAGCGGGCAGCGGGCGGAAGCTGTTTGCTCCCCAGCGTGGGTATGTCGAACTGCCAGTCGCCGGAGGGTGAGTAGGGCATTTGTGCGGCAAACCTCTGGGGCGCAGGGATGGATGTATCCGCCAATGGGGACGGTTCACCTCCATTTGAGCGGATGTCAGATGACGCTAACGCATGGAGGCAGTCTGAGGCAGTCCCAAGACACCTCTGCCCGGAATGCGATACGAGCGCGTGCGCTGAGAGTTTTGCTGGACCTGACCGGACTACCTGGCCGGGGTCCCGTGGCATTCCGCGTACGGCTTGCCCGAGGTGCACCAGCAGCGGGAGGTGGGGGTGGGGGGCCAGGGGGTGGCTTTGCCGCGGGCTGCGAGGGTGGTGGCGTATTCGGCCAGGAGGGACGGGGAGGCCGGGGAGGTCTTCTCCGAGGCTGCGAATGCCTCGTACGAAGGGACGCTGCCCGTGACGATGCCGAGGTTGGTGGTGCCCGAGGCGGCGAGGGTGCGCAGGGAGGATTCCACCTGCGTCAGGTGGGCCTCGTGCGAGGGGTACTCCACGGCGAGGGTGGGGTAGCTGGTCAGGAGCTCGGCGAGCTCGCGCTGGGGCCAGTGGAGGATCGCCACGGGGAAGGGGCGGGAGAGCGCGGCGCGCCGGTCGCCCAGTTCGGCGCGCAGGCGGGCGATCTCGGCGCGGAGTTCGGCCGGGTCGTCGGAGCCCAGGGCCCAGATGCGCTTGGGGTCGTGGAGCTCGTCGAGGGGGATCGGGCCGATGTGGCGGGTGTCGGCGACCATGTCCCAGTCGTCGTGGGGGAGGGCGAGGAGGCGGCGTACGCGGTGGCGGCCCGTCAGGAGCGCGGTGGTGGCCGGGGTCAGCGGTGCGTCGTCCGTGATGAGGAGGGTCGCCGCCTCGGTGAAGCAGTCGTGCGAGGCTTCCAGTTCGTCGTGGGTCTCCAGGGCTTCCGCGATGACTTCCCAGGGCGCGGGGTCCTTGGGCGCGGCGGCGCGGATGCCGTTGATGAGGGCGCGGGCTTCGGCCTCGTGGCCGTACTCCCAGAGGTTCGCCGCCTGGAGGGCCTTGATCAGGGGCGGGTTGGCGGGGGAAGCGGAGAGCAGTTGGTCGTACAAGCTGCTCGCCCGATCGCGTGCGTCGGCCAACTCGAGGTGGGCCGCGGCCTGGAGGAGCAACGGCTCCTGGTCCTCGGGGTAGCGGGTCGCCGTGCGGATGAGGCGCTCGGCTTCGGCGATGTGCTCGGCAGGCGTGTCGGGGCGCATGGTTCACACCGTACTGCCGCTGGTCAGTTGACGGGGGAGGTCTTAAGGTGCCGCCCGTGCGGGATCACATGCGTGTGGTGGTTCAGGGGCGCGGCGGGCAGGAGCGGCGGGACGTGCTCGCGCGGGCGCTTTGGGTGTGCGCCGAGGTGATCACCACGGTGGGCGTGGTGGTGGCGCTCCTGGTCGTGCACCAGGTGTGGTGGACCAACCGGCAGGCCGCGGCCGCCGCGCGCGAGCAGGTCAGGGCCTTGGAGAGCGAGTGGGCCGGCTCCCCTTCCGCGCCGGTCGAAGAACACCCCGGCGCCCTTCCTTCCGGCGTGCCGTCCGCTCCTTCCGGGGACGCGGAGCACGGCGTGTCGCCGTCACCCTCGCGCTCGCCCTCGCCCGCCGCCGGCGCGCCGGGGCCGGGGCCGGCCCGGCCCTCCCGGGACCAGGCGTACGCCGTCCTGCGCATCCCCCGGCTCGGCCTCGTGGTCCCCGTAGCGCAGGGGGTCGACAAGCGGACCGTGCTCGACAAGGGGTACGCCGGGCAGTACCCCGGGACCGCACGGCCCGGGGCGCAGGGGAACTTCGCGCTGGCCGGGCACCGCAATACGCACGGGGAGCCCTTCCGGTACATCAACCGGCTGCGGGCGGGCGACGAGCTGATCGTCGACGTGCAGGGGCGGCGTCATACGTACGTGGTCGGGAAGGTCTTGAACGAGACGACCGAGCGCGACACCGGGGTGATCGCGCCCGTGCCGCGCAGCGTGGTGAAGCCGGACCAGGGGTACAGCGAGCCGGGCGCGTACATCACCCTGACCACCTGCACGCCCGAGTACACCTCCAAGTACCGGCTGGTGGTGTGGGGGACCCTCACGTCCTGACCCCCCGCCCGCGGACCGTTGTCAGTGGGCCCGGTTAGTATCGATCGCAAGTAGCGGATCTCGTACGGAGGTTCGTGCGCGGGAGTGGAAGGGGGAGGTCCGTATGGCTCGGCGCTTCCTCCTGTTCGTCTCCCGGGCCTCGTGGGCGGCGGCCGTGCTGCTGCCCGTGCTGGTGCTGCTCGGGGGAGTGCTCGGACTGTTCGCCGGCGAGGGGGGTGGGCTGGGAGCGGTCGTTGTCGCCCTTGCCGTCACCGTCGCCGTGGGAGCCGAGGCCCTGGCCGCCGCCGCGCGGCTGGTGCGGCCCGTGCCGCCGCACCGAATACGCACCGCGATCCGTGATCGCGAGCAGCGCACGGCGTTCCTGCCGCAGCGCGATCCCGACGCTTCGGGCCGGTCACGGCCCAGGGCGCCCGGCCGTCTCGTCCCGACGGCCGCGTAGGGGCGCGCAGTACCTCACGCCTTCTGCTGACTGATCACTGTTGTCGCCCCTCGCGGGTCGTCACGCCGAAACGCATCTCTTTCGACGTTCGACGAGACCCTTCGGAGGGCCCACGTGTCCGTTTTCACCCATCTTGTTGTCGAGCTGGGCCAGCTGCTGGAGCCGGTACTGGCCGAGTCCGCGACCGCTGCCGCGATCGTGCTGTTCACCGTGCTCGTACGGCTCGCTCTGCACCCGCTGAGCCGGGCCGCGTTCCGCGGGGCGACGCCGGTGGCCGGATGCCTGCCGGTGCTGCTGCAGCTGCCGGTGTTCTTCCTGATGTACCAGGCCTTCTCCTCGGCGGACGAGCTGCTGGCGCACCGGCTGTTCGCCGCTCCGCTCGGGGCCCGGTGGACCGAGGCGCTGGGCGAGGGCGGCCTGTTCGGCGCGCAGGGGCTGGTGTTCGTCGGGCTGTTCGCGGCGATCGCGGTGGTGGCCGCGTGGAGCGCGGTACGGGGACGCCGGGCTGCCGCGTCGGCGGCTGCCGCGCCCCCGGTGGCGCCCACCGGGCGGGGCGACGCCAAGGCCAGTGCCAATGCCAAGGCCAATGCCAAGGCCGGCGCCGGGGCGGTGGCCGAGTTGAGTGCCGAGCAGCAGGAGGTCATGCGCAAGCTGGGCGGCGTACTGCCTCTGCTGTCGTTCGGGACGCTGATCACCGCCGCTGTGGTGCCGCTGGCCGCCGGGCTCTACCTGCTGACGACCACCGCGTGGTCGGTGGCGGAGCGCGCCTGGCTCCAGCACCGGGCTGCCGGAGCAGCGCGTTCCAGCCTTTGACATCCTCCCCCTCCTAGAAGGAGGGGGATTCCTGGCTCACGCAGCCTGAGGGACCGGCGGTCCGTCAGGTCTTCCGCGATCAGCACCAGCCGGGTTGAGACCTGTCCGGACGAGCATGACGCGTGCGGAGTTCTTGTCTCTGGGTGAGACGGTTCCGCACGCAGTGCACGTGTAGATACGTTCTGACAGCGGCAGTGCGTGCTTGGTTCTCGCTCCGCACTGTCCGCAGTCCATTGTGGTGTGCGCCGGGTGCACCAGGCGTAGGTCGCGGCCGTGCTTGCGCGCCATGTTGATCAGCTCGCGCTTGGTGGCCGTGATCGCCGCGTCGGCCGCCTTGCGGGCCATGGACGACTTCGCGAGGAACTTCGGCCGGAAGTCCTCAACCGCAAGCCGGTCGAAGTCCGTCACCACTTGTTTGGCCCACTTGCGGGCGGTGTCCTGCCGCTGCCGGGCGAGCCCCTTGAGGTGGCCTGCCCTCGCTTCGGCTTCCGCCGGGCCATCATCCGCTGATATCCGGCCAGCTTTCCGGCCGCCTTCTTCCCGTGCTCGGCGTGCGGGAGGTCCACACCCCAGTCGATACCGATCACAGCGTCTGCCGCGGGCAATGCCTGCGCCTCGGCCGGGACGACGAAGGAGGCGTACCAGTGGCCGAGGCTGTCACGGTAAATGCGCACGCTTGATGGGTCGGCGGGCAATCGCGCGACCACACCAGGGTCAGCGATATACCGCCCGCCACGTGCAGGCGACCGTCCTTCAATCGGAGTCCGCACTTCGTGTAGTTGAGCGTCGGGTCGGCGAGTTACTTCTTCTTGAAGCGGGGCATGCCAGCCCGCTGACTCACCGGCATCCTTGCCTTGATGTCCTTCAGCGCCTTGGTCCGGGACTTGGCGAAGTCCCGGACACTTGCTGCTGCGGCACGCTGGCACCCGCGCGCAGCCACTCGTGACCGCCGCGCCAGCCGGTCAGCATCCTGTCAAGCCAGGCCGGACCGCACTTCTCCCCGGCCTTGTGCGCCGCCCGGGAATAGGAAACGCACTGGTTCCAGACCCAGCGACCTTTGTCCCACTCCGAAAGCAGAGCCGACAGGGCGGTAGACGACACGCGAAGCCGGAAGGTGTACCGGGCGTACCCGGACTCCCCGACTCCGCTGATGCCGTCATGGCGCCAACCTGGAGTCACCGTCCGCTTCCCTCCCAGGAACCCCTGCTGGCTCACACGAATGAGCGGGTCTCGTTCCAGCCTGTGAACAGGGTCTTGCGGATTGGTCGGGCATCTTGGAGGATCAACCAATCCTCCGATGGCCGCAACCCATCGGCCGGCCCGTGGCACGCCCATGGGCCGACCACCCACGACCACGGGAGAATGCCCATGAAGCTGCTGCGTGTCGGACCCGTCGGGTCGGAGCGCCCCGCGCTGCTCGACCAGGACGGCACCCTGCGTGACCTGTCCGGCCTGATCACGGATGTGGACGGGGCTCTCCTCGCCGACGGCTCCCTCCTCTCCCGGGTACGGGACGCGGCGGAAGCGGGCGAGCTTCCGGTCCTGGACGCCGAGGGGCTGCGGATCGGCGCACCGGTCGGCCGGATAGGCAAGATCGTGGGCATCGGGCTGAACTACTTCGGGCACGCGGCCGAGATCGGTGCGGAGCCGCCGGCCGAGCCGATCCTGTTCCTGAAGGCCGCGGACACCGTGGTCGGCCCGGACGACACCGTGCTGATCCCTCGCGGCAGCGTGAAGACCGACTGGGAGGCCGAGCTCGGCGTCGTCGTCGGCAGCACTGCCCGCTACCTGGGCTCCGCCGAGGAGGGCCGTGCGCACGTCGGCGGGTACCTGCTGGTCAACGACGTCTCGGAGCGCGAGTTCCAGATCGAGCGCGGCGGCACCTGGGACAAGGGCAAGAACTGCGAGACCTTCACCCCGCTCGGCCCCTGGCTGGTCACGGCCGACGAGGTCCCGGACCCGCAGGGCCTCGATGTGAAGCTGTGGGTCAACGGCGAGCTCAAGCAGGACGGCAACACCGCGGACCAGATCTTCCCGGTCGGCGAGGTCGTCCGGTACCTGAGCCAGTTCATGACCCTGTACCCCGGCGATGTCATCGTCACCGGTACGCCGGCCGGCGTGGCCATGGGCCAGCCGGAGCCCAAGCCGTACCTGCGGGCCGGTGACGTCGTGGAGCTGGAGATCGAGGGCCTGGGCCGCCAGCGCCAGGAGTTCAAGAGCGCCTAGCCGAGCATGCGCGTGGGGCGGGGGGGGGGGCCCCCCCCCCCCCCCCCCCACGCGGGGCGGGGGCCCGCGCGGCCCCGCAGCGCCACCCCGCGGGGGGGGGGGCGCGGGGGGGGGGGGTAGGGGCCCGG
>NZ_JBIAHP010000017.1:138151-165586 GCF_042870715.1 Streptomyces sp. NPDC006463
CCGGTCCGGGGGGCCGGGTGTGTGGTGGTCGGGGTATTGGGGGGGCGGGCCCCCCCCCGCCCGGTTTTAAACCCCCCCACCCCCGTCCGGGGGGGGGGGGGGGGGCCCCCCCCGCCCCCCCCGCCCCACGCGTTCTGTGCCCGGTCGCCGTCGCGGTCCCGGTCAGCCCTCGGACGAGGTGCGGCGACGGCGGTTGGTGAGCACCAGGCCGGCGCCCGCGGCGAGCGCGGCGGCGCTGCCGCCCGCGATCCAGACGTTCTCGGAACCGGCGCCGGTGTTCGCGAGCGAGCCGGATCCGCCCGCAGGGGTCACGTTCGTGTTGCCGGTGCTCCGGGAACTGGCCTGGGTGGTCCCCGTACCCGTACCCGTACCGGTGCCGGTGCCCGTCCCCGTACCGGTGGACGCGCCCTTGTCCGTCTTGTGCGCCGCGTCCTCGGCGGCCTTGTCCTTGGCGCGCGCCTCGTGCTGGCCGGTCTTCAGGAACACCGCCCGGTCCTCGGGAGTGCCCTTGATCGCGGCGATGGCGGCCTTCTTCAGCTCCGGACCGGCGTTGTCCAGCATCGACCAGATCAGGACACTGTTGTCCTCGTCGCGCAGCGTGTGCTGCGTGGTCTTGACGAACTCGCGCAGGGCCGCGTTGGACGGATGCCCGTCGAGGAGCGCGTTGATGGCGGCCTTCAGGCCCGGGCCGGCGCCGCTCAGCATGCGCGCGATCTCCACGCGGTCGTCGCCCGCGCGGACGTCGTGCTGGCCGGTTTCGATGAACTGGCGGACCTGCTCCGGAGTCCCCTCGCGCAGCAGCTTCACGACGGCGTCGTGGATGCCCTTGCCCGCGCCGTTCAGCATCCGGAAGAGCTCCACCTGGTCGTCCTCGTACCGGGCCTTGTGCTGCCCGACCGTCAGGAACTCCTTGAGGGCGGCGTGCGTTCCCGCCTTGAGCGCCTTCTTGGCCTCACGCTTCACGGCGACGCCGCCGGCGCTGTGGATCTGGCTGACCCGCACCAGGTCGTCGGTGTACTGCTCCTGCTGCCAGACGACCTCCAGGAAGTGCCGCATCTGCGCGGCCGTTCCCTTGAGCGCCTTCTCGGCGGCCTCGCGCACGCCCGGTCCGCTCGCCGGGTCGGCCAGGATCTTCTGGATTTCGGCCCGGTCCTTCGCGGCCTGGTCCTCCTCAGGCTTTTCCTCCGCGGGCTTCTCGTCCGCGGGGCCCTTGTCGGGTGCGGTCGGCGCGCTCGGCGCCGACTGCGCGGACGGCGATCCGGCGTCAGCCGCGAAGGCGGGGGAGGAGAGCAGGACGGCCGGGGCTATCGCGGCGGCCGCCACGACCGACGCGATCCGGGGCAGCTTCACAGGGTGAATCCATTCTTCACATGTGTGATGATCGACAACCTGTGCAGGATAGATCGTTTATCAGGCACGAAGCACCGGTTTTCGTGATGAAGCGCCTCACAACTCGACGGCCGTGCCCTCCCGGGACGACCTGCGTGCCGCCTCCAGCACGTCGAGGCACCGCGCGGCCTCGTACGCCGTGACCGGGTTGGGCCCGCCCTCGCGCAGCGCGGCGGCCACCGCCGCGTAGTAGGCCGGGTAGTCGCCCGGAGCCGTCGGAACCGGAGTCCCGCCTCCGGTCAACGGGGACTCGCCGGAGCCCAGTTGGCCCCAGAGGTGCTCGGGCTCCTCGCCCCACGGCGCGTCCGCCCCCGGCCGCAGCCCCTCGCGCAGGGCGCCCTCCTGCGGGTCGAGCCCGTACTTGACGTAGCCGGCCCGGGAGCCCAGGACCCGGAAGCGCGGCCCGAGCTGGGCGGTGGTGGCGCTGACGTAGAGGTGCGAGCGGATACCGTTCGCATGCGTGATCGCGATGAAGGTGTCGTCGTCGGCCTCGGCGCCCGGGCGGCGCACGTCGGCCTCCGCGTAGACCCGTACAGCCGGGCCGAACAGCACCAGCGCCTGGTCGACGACGTGGCTGCCCAGGTCGTACAGCAGCCCGCCGATCTCCTCCGGCGCGCCCGACTCCCGCCAGCCGCCCTTGAGCTGCGGGCGCCAGCGCTCGAAGCGGGACTCGAAGCGCTGGATCTCGCCGAGTTCGCCCTCCGCGAGGAGGCGGCGCAGGGTCAGGAAGTCGTTGTCCCAGCGCCGGTTCTGGAAGACGGACAGGAACGTGCCGGTCCGCTCGGCGAGTTCGGCGAGTTCGCGCGCCTCTGCGGCCGTGGCGGCGAGCGGCTTGTCCACGACGACGGGGATCCCGGCGGTGAGCGCGGCCGTCGCGAGCGGGACGTGGGTCTTGTTGGGGGAGGCGATCACCACGAGGCCGAGGGCGTCCGCGCCGCCGGCGCGCGCCCACAGCTCGTCGGCGGAGGCGGCGATCTCGACGTCGGGGAACTCGGCGCGGGCCTGGTCCTGCCGGCCCGGGTCGGAGGTGACGACCGTGTCGAGGACGAGGCCGTCGGTGGCCGCCACTAGGGGGGCGTGGAAGACGGAACCGGCGAGTCCGTAGCCGACGAGGCCGACGCGGAGCGGGGTGGCGGGGGCGGTGACGTTCATGGGCACCACTTTGGCAACAGTGTTGTCAAAGTGCAAGGAGGGTGGACAATGGGCGGGTGAACAGGGGCAATGAGGACAGCGGCCGCGGCGGGGTGAACCTGCCGGCGTTGCGCGGGTACAACGAGGCGCTGGTGCTGGATCTGTTGCGCGGCGCCGGCCCGGCGGGCCTCGGCCGCACCGAGCTCGCCGCCCGTACGGGACTCACCCCGCAGGCCGTCAGCAAGATCACGGCGCGGCTGGGCGGGGAGGGGCTGGTCGAGGAGGCCGGCCGCGCCGCGTCCACCGGCGGCAAGCCGAGCACCCTTCTCCGGCTGGTGCCGCAGGCGCGGCACGCGGTCGGGGTGCACCTGGACCGCGACGAGCTCCGGGCGGTACGGGTGGACCTGGCGGGCCGCGTCGTCGCCGAGAGCAACGGCCCGCTGGACTTCGGGGCCGGCCCGGAGGCGGCGGTGGAGGCGGTCGTACGGGCGGTCGCGAGGGTCGCAGACCCGTCGGGGATGCCGCTCCTGGGCGTCGGGGTGGCCGCCCCGGGGCCGCTCGACCACCAGGCCGGGGCGATGGGGCGGGTCACGGGGTTCCCGAGCTGGAAGGGCTTTCCGTTGCGGGGGGTGCTGGAGGGACGGCTGGCCCTGCCGGTGCTGCTGGACAAGGACACGAACGCCGGTGCGGCCGCGGCCGCCGGGGCCTGGCTCCGGGACGCATGGCCGGATGCCGATGCGGATGCAGAGGCCGGGCGTGACGCGGATGCCGGGCCCGATGCGGATGCGGATGCGTATGGCAGCGGGTCCCGTACCTGCGTGTACCTGCACGTCGGGACCGGGCTCGGGGCGGGGCTGTGGCTGGGCGGCGGGGTCTACCGGGGTGCCCGCTCGGCGGCGGGGGAGTTCGGCCACCAGGTGCTCCTGCTGGACGGTCCGCCGTGCCGGTGCGGGGCGCGGGGCTGCATGGAGGTGCTGTGCCTGGGTGCGGTGGCCCGAGGTGATCTTCCCGAGGCGGCGCGGATCCTGGGCGAGGGTGCGGCCAACCTGGTCGCACTGCTGGACGTGGACCGTGTGCTGCTCGGGGGGCGTGTGGTGGCGGCGGCGCCGGAGATCTTCGTGGCCGGGGTCGGGGCCGTTCTCGCAGCCCGCGCGCTGGATCCGGCCCGGCCGGTGGTCGCCCTCGCGGGGGCGGGTGTGGCGGAGGGCGCGGCGGAGCTGGCGCTGGCGCCGTTGTTCGGGCGTGCGGGGTGACCGCGGGCGGCGCGGTCGCCTGCGGCCGGGCTGATCCGTGCCCGGCGGTGCCGGACGGGAGTCTCGCGCGGGCTACGGTCCAGGACGTGAGTCTCGCGCGGGTGTAGGTCCAGATCGGGCGCCTCGCAGGGGCTCCGGTCCAGGACGTGAGTCTCGCGGGGGCGCCCGATGGGGCCGGCAGGGGTGTCGGCACTCGGCAGGGCGTGGCGGCCATGCTCCGGCTTGACCTCGTGCGCCGATCGGGCGTAAACCGGAACGACTCGGGCGCGGTGCGCGGCGACGGTTCGCGCGTGCGTGGCAGGGTGCGGGCAGGACCGGGGTGATTGTCACCCGGTCCGACCATCGTCCCGTCCGGCGAGCAGCGAAGGTCTTCCATGCGACTGCGCAAAGCCCTTGCCCTGGGCGCCGTCCTCTCCGCCGCCCTGATCGCCACCACCGCACCCACCGTCGGCGCGGACGTCGGCACCGGAGGCGGGGCCCGTCCAGCCCCCGCGCTGCCCTCCCGCGCGAAGGCCACCTGCGGCGACGGGAAGAGCACCGCCTTCCCGATCGGCGCCCGGATCCGCGGCGGCCCGGCCGTGTACCGCACCGGCGGCGGGCCGCAGACCTGGTATCTGGACCTGACCAACACCACGGACTCCGTGTGCACGGCCGTCCATCCCGTCGTCGTCTTCACCGACAAGGCCCGCGCCCTGCGCCCCGCCCACCTGCGGATGGAGTTCGACGCCCCGGGCGGCACCCTCCCCGTCAGTCTGGAGCGGTCCGACCGGGACGAGATCATCGCCGTCTTCGACGGCGGCGACGCCTTCCCCGGTTTCACCGTCGCCGCGGGCGGGTCGCTGACCGTCAAGGTCGCCCTCGCCTTCGCGCCCGACGCCCCCACCGGTGAGGTCGTCGCCGACGCCGCGCTCGTCCAGCGCAAGGGCGACGACGGCGACTGGATCGGCGAGGCCGGCGGATACCAGTTCTCCGTGGAAGGTCCCCAGGACCCCGTCGAGGCGGGATCCCTCGCGCAGACCGGCCACCGTGACCGGGCGGTCGGGGCCGCGGCAGCCGCCGTGGCCGCCCTCGCCGTCGGCGGCGGACTCGTGATCGGGGGCCGGCGGCTGCGCGCCCCCACCCGTTGATCTTCGTACATCCGCCCGGCATAGAGTCCCAGCGTGGAAGAACAGACCCAGCCCCACCGCCCCGGCTCGCCCGTCCGCTCCGGCATCCCCGAGCACGGCCGCATCCCCAAGTACTACGCCGTCAAGGCCAAGATCGCCGAGCTCCTCGACGAGCTCGGCGAGGGCGGATCGCTGCCCACCGAGCGCGATCTCGCCGAACGGTACGAGGTGTCCCGCGAGACCGTCCGCCAGGCCCTGCGCGAGCTGCTGCTGGAAGGCCGGCTGCGCCGCTCCGGCCGCGGGACCGTCGTCGCCGGCCCCAAGCTGGAGCAGCCGCTCTCACTGGCCAGCTATACGGAAGGCGTACGGCGCCAGGGGCGCAGGCCCGGCCGAAACCTCATCGGCCTGGAGCAGTTCCCCTGCCCGCCCGACCTCGCCCCCGGCATCGGCGCCGAACCCGGCGAGCCGGTGTGGCACCTGGAGCGCGTCCTGCTGGCCGACGACGAGCGCGTCGGTCTGGAGAGCACCTACGTCCGGGTGGCCCGTGCCCCCCGCCTCGGCACCGATTTCCAGCCGGACTCCTCCTTTTACGGATATCTCCGCGACAGCCTCGGCATCTCCTTCGGTGACGCCGACGAGAAACTGGAGACGGTGCTCGCGACGCCCCGCGAGGCACTGCTGATCGGTACCCCGCCCGCCCTGCCCATGCTCCTCATCCACCGCTTCTCGCGGGACCAGGACGGCCGGCCCCTGGAGCGGGTGCGTTCGCTCTACCGTGGCGACCGGTTCAGCTTCACGACCCGCCTGAGGCCCGAGTAGCCCCTAGTCAATCCGTCCGTACCCGGCGCAAAGGGAACGCATTGGCATCACAGAAAGGTAACGGGTCTAGTCCAAGCGTCGAGGGCTGTTCACCGGGGCGTTGCCCTTCGGATCCTCAAGGGTCATGGGCCGTGCCCACCGTTGACGGCGTGAGAGTCATAGTCGTCGGAGGCGGCGTGGTCGGCACCATGCACGCCTGGCAAGCAGTCCAACGCGGCCACGAGGTCGTCCAGATCGAGCGAGAGGCGGAGGCCCGCGGCGCGTCACTGCGCAATTTCGGCCAGATCTGGGTCAGCGGGCGGGCCGGGGGAGAGGAGCTCGACACCGCCCTGCGGGCCCGCGAGCTCTGGGAGCGCATCGGCGCGGAGGTGCCCGGCCTGGGCTTTCGCGCCATCGGCTCCCTCACCCCCGTCCGCAACTCCCTTGAGTACGCGGTCGCCGAGGCGGCCGTGGCCCGCTCCGACGCCGCCGCGCGCGGGTACGAACTGGTCACCGCCGAGCAGGCGCGGAAGATCAACCCGGCCCTGCGCGGCGACTTCGAGGCGGCGCTGTGGTGCGAGCGGGACGCGGCCGTCGAACCGCGCACCGCCCAGCTCCACCTGCGCGAGGCGCTCCGGGCGACCGGCCGCTACACCTTCCTCCCGGGCCGCGAGGTCCGCGACGTGGCCGGCCCCGGCGCCGTCCGCGACGACCACGGCGACGTCCACCGCGGCGACGCGGTCGTGCTGGCCACCGGCGCCTGGCTGTCCGGCCTCGTCCGCGAGCTGGTTCCGGAGCTGCCCGTGCGCCGCGTCCGGCTGCAGATGATGCAGACCGCCCCGCTCGGCGAGCCGCTGACCACCTCCGTCGCGGACGCCGACAGCTTCCGCTACTACCCCGCCTACCCGTCCGCCGCCCTCGACCGGCTCGACGCCGAGCAGGCCCAGGCGCCGGTCGCCGCGGAGCACAAGATGCAGCTGCTGATGGTCCAGCGCCAGGACGGCGGCCTGACCATCGGCGACACCCACGAGTACGAGCACCCCTTCGCGTTCGACACCCTCGAAGACCCCTACGAGCACCTCACCGAGGTGGTCGAGGCCTTCCTGGGCCGCCCGCTGCCGAAGATCCGCCGCCGCTGGGCGGGCGTGTACGCGCAGTGCACCGACACCACCCGCGTCGTCCACCGCCAGCAGGTGGCCGACGGCGTCTGGCTGGTGACCGGACCCGGCGGGCGCGGCATGACCTGCTCGCCCGCCATAGCCGAGACCACCGCCGACGAACTGGGCTGGTAAGTCAGATGACCGAGAACACCAAGAACACCAAGAACACCAAGAGCACCAAGAACACCAAGAACACTGAGAACGCCGAGAACACCGAGAAGAACCTGATCGTCCTCGACATGGCCGGCACCACCGTCGCAGACGGCGGCCTCGTCGAGCGCGCCTTCGAGCGCGCCGCCGCGCGCCTCGGCGTCGAGGCCGGCACCCCCGACCACGCCGCCAAACTCCAGTACGTCCGCGACACCATGGGCGAGTCGAAGATCTCCGTCTTCCGCCACCTCTTCGGCACCGAGGAGCTCGCCCGGCGCGCCAACTCCGCCTTCGAGGAGGCGTACGGCGAGCTCGTCGACGGCGGCCTGATCGCCCCGGTCCCCGGAGCCCGTGAGGCCATCGAGAAGCTCCGCGCCGACGGCCGCACCGTCGCCTTGACCACCGGGTTCGCCCGCGTCACCCAGGACGCCATCCTCGACGCCCTGGGCTGGCAGGACCTGGCCGACCTGACCCTCTGCCCCGCCGACGCGGGCGGCCGCGGCCGGCCCTACCCGGACATGGTGCTGGCCGCGTTCCTGCGCACCGGCGCCGTGGCCGGCGTACGCGAGACCGTCGTCGTGGGCGACACCGCCTACGACATGCTCAGCGGCGTCCGCGCCGGAGCCGGGATCGTGGCGGGCGTCCTCACCGGCGCCCACGACCGCGCGGCGCTGACGGAGCACGGCGCGACGCACGTCCTCGGCTCCGTCGCCGAACTCCCCGCGCTCCTGGCAAGGGAGTCCGGCTCGTGAGCGGCATCCGCTTCGACTCGGTCTCCGTCGCCTACGGCGGCAACACCGTCCTGGACTCCCTCGACCTGACCGTCGAGCCCGGCGAGGTGATGGCCCTGCTCGGCCCCTCCGGGTCGGGCAAGACCACGGCGCTGCGCGCGGTCGCCGGTTTCGTACGGCCCGCCCGGGGCCGGGTGCTGATCGGCGGCCGGGACGTCACCGCGCTCCCGCCGCACAAGCGCGGCATCGGCATGGTCGTCCAGCAGTACGCGCTGTTCCCGCACATGCGGGTCGAGGCCAATGTCGCGTTCGGCCTCAAGGCTCAGAAGGCGCCGAAGGCCGAGATCCCCGGCCGCGTCGCCGAGGCCCTGGAGCTGACCGGCATGGCCGCCTACGCCAAGCGCTACCCGCGCGAGCTCTCCGGCGGCCAGCAGCAGCGCGTGGCCATCGCCCGCGCCCTCGCCATCCGGCCCGGGGTGCTGCTGCTGGACGAGCCGCTGTCCGCGCTCGACGCGCAGCTGCGCTCCGGGATGCTCGCAGAACTGGCCCGGCTGCACCGCGAACTGCCCGACGTCTCCATCCTGTACGTCACCCACGACCAGGTCGAGGCGCTCACCCTGGCCGACCGGATCGCCGTCATGGACAAGGCCCGGCTCCAGGACTGCGGCACCCCGCAGGAGCTGTACCGGGCCCCGCGCACCGAGTTCACCGCGTCCTTCGTCGGCAACGCGAACCTCCTGCCGGTGACCGTCGCCCAGGCCGGAGCGGTCTTCGACGGCCGGCCGCTGGCACTCGACCGCGGCCGCGCCGCGCCGGGCTCCACCGCCACCCTGTGCGTACGGCCGCACCTGCTCGGCCTCGGGGACGGCCCCAACGCGCTGAGCGGCCGCATCGCCGAGGTCCAGTGGCGGGGCTCCACCCACCGGCTGTACGTGGACATCGGCGGCCACCGCGTCAAGGCGGACCTGCCCGAGCTGCGCGAGACCCCGGCGCTGGGCGACGAGGTCACCCTGCACTTCGAACCGCGCGACGCGGTGCTGCTGGCCGCGGGTGTGTCGGATGGCTGAGGCCCCGTCCGTGGCCGCCGGCCCGGCGGTCCCGGCCCAGGCCAGGACCGCACCCGGCCCGGCCTCCGCGGCCTCCCCGGGCTCCGCCCCGGCCGGGGGAGGCGGTGCGCTCCCGGCCGCCACCGCCCGGCGGGCGATCCCCCATTGGGTGTGGACGGTGCCGCCCGTCGTCGTGCTCGGGCTCGTCTTCCTCTACCCGCTCGCGCTGGTCGTCCAGCAGTCCCTCACCCCCGAGAACGGCGGCGGCGCCTTCGACGCCTACGCGCAGGTCTTCGCGTCGCATGCCTTCCGCGAAGCGCTGGGCACCACCGTCTGGCTGGCCGTCGGCGCCACCGCCGGCTGCCTGGTCCTCGGCTTCGTGCTCGCGCTGGTGATCGCCTTCGTGCCCTTCCCCGGGTCCCGCGGCGTCGCGAAGTTCATCGACGTGTTCCTCTCTTTCCCCTCCTTCCTCATCACCCTCGCCCTCCTCTTCATCTACGGCACCGTCGGCATGGCCAACGGCGCCTGGGCCGGCCTCACCGGCGCAGCCGAGGGGCCCTTCCACTTCCTCACCACCCCTTGGGGCGTCCTCCTCGCGGAGATCACGTACTTCACCCCGTTCGTGATGCGTCCCCTGCTCGCGGCCTTCTCCCAACTGGACACCGCCCAGCTGGAGGTCGCCGCCGGCCTCGGCGCCCGGCCCGCCCGGATCGTCCGGCAGGTGATCCTCCCCGAGGCGCTCCCGGCCCTCGCGGCAGGCGGCAGCCTCGTCCTGGTCATGTGCCTCAACGAGTTCGGGATCGTCCTGTTCACCGGGGCCAAGGACGTCACGACCCTGCCGATGCTCATCTACGGCAAGGCGATCCTCGAATCCGACTACTCGGCCGCCTGCGTGGTCGCCGTCGTCAACATCGCGATCTCCGTCGGCCTGTTCGGCCTCTACCGGGTGGTGGGCAAGCGTGCTGGTGCATAGCAGGACCGGCCGCTGGGCCGCCTGGAGCCTCTTCGGCCTCCTCTTCCTTCCCCTGTTCGCGCTGCCCCTGCTCGTGGTGGTCGCGGCCTCCTTCTCCACCAACTGGTCCGGCGCCTTCCCCTCCGGCCCGACCACCGGGAACTACGCCTCCGCGGTGCGGGGCGAATCCCTCCAGGCCCTGACCACCAGCCTGGTCACCGCCCTGGCGGCCAGCCTGCTCGCACTCACCGTCGGCACCTGGGCCGCGCTGGCCGCGGCGGCCTTGCGAAAGCGCGGGAAGCGGGCCCTGGACGCACTGTTCATGCTGCCGGTCGCCGTGCCGTCCGTGGTCGTCGGCCTCGCCGTGCTCGTCGCCTTCAGCCGGCCGCCGCTGCTCCTCAACGGCACCAGCTCCATCGTCATCCTGGCGCACACGATTCTTGTCACGGCGTTCGCCTACCAGTCGGTCGCGGCCGCGATCGTACGACTCGACCCCGCGTACGAGCAGGCGGCGGCCTCCCTCGGCGCCCGCCCCGCGTACGTGCTGTGGCGGGTCAAGCTGCCCCTGCTGCTGCCGTCCCTCACCGCGGCGGCCGGGCTCTGCCTCGCCCTGTCCATGGGCGAGCTGAGCGCCACGATGATGCTCTACCCGCCGGACTGGATGCCCCTTCCGGTCCGGATCTTCACCGCCACCGACCGCGGTTCGCTCTTCGGCGGTTCCGCCGTCGCCGTGGTCCTGATGGCCACCACCCTGCTGGTCCTGCTGGCCGTCTCCCGCATCCGCACCAAGGCCTCGTACCGCTGAGCAAAACCGAACACCGCTGAACCCCTGCCGGTACATGCTGAACCCCTGCTGATCCCCTGCCGACTCCCTTTCCCCGTAAGGAAGTTCCATGCCCAGCAAGCTCCTGCTCCGCTCCGCCGCCGCCGTCACCGGCAGCCTCGCCCTCGCCGTCTCCCTCACCGCCTGCGGCGGCGCCTCGGCCACCGACTCCAAGGGCGGCGAGAAGGTCGTCACCGTCTACAGCGCCGACGGCCTCAAGAGCGACAAGGGCGACGGCTGGTACGACAAGGTCTTCGCCGACTTCACCAAGAAGACCGGCATCGAGGTCAAGTACGTGGAGGGCGGATCCGGCGAGATGGTGCAGCGCGCCGTCCGCGAGAAGACCAACACCCAGGCCGACGTACTGATCACCCTCCCGCCCTTCATCCAGCAGGCGGACGGCAAGGGTCTCCTCCAGGCCTACAAGCCGCAGGGCTCCGACAAGGTCAACGGCGCGAACAAGTCCGCCGACGGCAAGTGGACCTCGGTCGTCAACAACTACTTCGGCTTCATCTACAACAAGAAGGAGCTCGCCGAGGCGCCCACGACCTGGGAGGAGCTGCTGGACGCCAAGTACAAGGGCAAGCTGCAGTACTCCACCCCGGGCGTCGCGGGCGACGGCACGGCCGTCCTCATCAAGTCGATGCACGACTTCGGCGGCAAGGAGCCGGCGGCGGAGTACCTGAAGAAGCTCCAGGCCAACAACGTCGGCCCGTCCTCCTCCACCAGCAAGCTGGCACCGAAGGTCGACAAGGGCGAGCTGCTCGTCGCCAACGGCGACGTCCAGATGAACTTCGCGCAGTCCAAGTCCATGCCGAACCTGGGCATCTGGTTCCCGGCCAAGGACGGCGGCAAGCCCACCACCTTCGCCCTTCCGTACGCGGCCGGCCTCGTGGACAAGGCCCCGCACACCGAGAACGGCAAGAAGCTCCTGGACCACCTGCTCAGCGAGGAGGCCCAGCAGCTGGTCAGCGGGGTCGGCGGCGGCTTCCCGGCGCGTACCGACGTCAAGCCCACCGACGCCAACGCCGTCGAACTCACCAAGCTCATGACGGGTGTCGAGATCTTCGAGCCGGACTGGGCCGACATCGACAAGAACCTCTCCACCTACGTCGACGCGTGGAAGTCGGCAACCGGAAGCTGACCGGTCACCCCCCGGTCATCCACGACCGGGACAGTGACGAATGCATAACGGGTCTGGACCGAAGGCGCGACCTCGGTCCGGACCCGGCGCATGTCCCCGCTGTGCCCGCAAAGTCCCGCACATCCACCGCTCACTTGCTCCCAGGAGGAGTACGTGTCCACTGTCCTGCCCGGACGTACCCGCACCCTCGCCGTGGCCGCCACCGCCACGGCCCTGCTCGCCACCGCCCTCGGCGCGCACACCGCCACCGCCGCCGACGCGGCCGGCACCACCGACAAGGTCCTCGTCATCGGCATCGACGGCACGGTCCTCGACCGCGTCAAGGCCGCCAATGCGCCGAACCTGAACGGCCTGATGGCCCAGGGCCTGACCGCCCGCAGCACCCTGTACGCGAACCCGATGGCCGCCACCTCATCGGGCCCCGGCTGGTCCACCATCGCCACCGGCGTATGGCCCGACAAGCACGGAGTGAAGGACAACTCCTTCACCGGCAAGAACTACGCCGCCTACCCGGACTTCCTGACCCGCATCGAGAACGCCGAGCCCGCGCTCAACACGTACGCGGCCGCCGACTGGGAGCCCATCACCTCCACCGACGCGGGCGGCCCGATCTTCTCGGCCAAGGTCGACAAGCGCCTCTCCCTCAAGGGCGACCGCGACGGCTACGGCACCGAGGACCCGAAGATCGCCGCCGCGGCCTCGGCCGAGCTGCAGGGCCAGAACCCGGACGCCGCCTTCGTCTACTTCGGCCAGGTCGACGGCGCCGGACACTCCTACGGCGCCGCCAGCCAGCAGTACCTCGACGCGATCGCCCGCGTCGACGTGATGGTCGGCCAGCTGCTCACCGCCGTCCGGAACCGCCCGACGTACGCCCAGGAGAACTGGAAGATCCTGGTCACCACCGACCACGGCCACACCGACGCCGGCGGCCACGGCGGCTCCACCATCCAGGAGCGCGGCACCTTCGTCATCGCCAAGGGCGCGGGCATCCCGGCCGGTTCGGTGCGCAGCGACGTCAAGCTGGTGGACGTGGCGGCGACCGCGCTCCAGCAGGTCGGGGTCGCCACCACCGGGCTGGACGGCGTCCCCCTGAACGCCCCGGACGACGACCCCTTCGACACCCTGCGCCCCAGCCTCCAGGGGCGCGTGGACGAGACGGGCATCCCGTCGGGCACCAAGGGCTTCACGCACACCCCGCCCGCCGGCTGGTCCGTCGACAACTCCAAGATGGGCACGGGCGGTGTCACGGAGTGGGCCGGATGGGCCTTCGCCACCGACGAGTTCTGGAGCCAGGCCCAGCGCGACCAGTGGCGCGAGCTGAACGTCCGCTCCCGTGACGTCTTCGCCGTCGCCGACTCCGACGAGTGGGACGACAAGAGCCACACGGGCAGCTACGACTCCACTTTGATCACCCCCAAGTGGGCGGTCACCGGCGGTACCACGCGCAACCTGACCTTCCAGACGCACTACCGTCAGGAGGCCGGGCAGACCGCCCAGGTCCTCGTCTCGTACAACGGCGGTACGCCGACGGTCGTCAAGAGCTACACCGCCGACGCCGTCGCGAAGAGCGAGTCCCTCGCCCTGCAGATCCCGGCCGGCGCCACCGACGTCCAGATCCGCTTCCGCTACGCCGGCAGCAACAACTGGTACTGGACCGTCGACGACGTACGCCTGGGCTGATCCAGCCCCAGGGGTCCGGGCTGTGGACGGCCGGAGCGTTCCCGGCCCGGCCCCGATAGGGTGGTTCAGACCACGATGTCAGAGGTCAGAGGTCGGTGGCCAAGGGGCCACCGAGAGCGGAGAACAGTCCAGTGGCAGAGCGCAAGCCGATCGAATCCTGGCTCACCGACATGGACGGTGTCCTCATCCACGAGGGCATCCCGATCCCCGGCGCCGATGCCTTCATCAAGCGGCTGCGCGAATCCGGCAAGCCCTTCCTGGTACTGACCAACAACTCCATCTACACGCCCCGCGACCTGCAGGCCCGTCTGGCCCGCATGGGTCTGGACGTCCCCGTCGACAACATCTGGACCTCCGCGCTGGCCACCGCGAAGTTCCTCGACGACCAGCGCCCCGGCGGCACCGCGTACGTCATCGGCGAGGCCGGTCTGACCACCGCCCTGCACGACATCGGCTACATCCTGACCGACCACGAGCCGGACTACGTGGTCCTGGGCGAGACCCGGACGTACAGCTTCGAGGCCATGACGAAGGCGGTCCGCCTGATCAACGCGGGCGCCCGCTTCATCTGCACCAACCCCGACGAGACCGGCCCCTCCGCCGAGGGCCCGCTCCCGGCCACCGGCGCGGTCGCCGCGCTGATCACCAAGGCGACCGGCAAGAGGCCGTACTTCGCCGGCAAGCCCAACCCGCTGATGATGCGCACCGGCCTCAACGCCATCGGGGCGCACTCGGAGACCAGCGCGATGATCGGCGACCGGATGGACACCGACGTGCTGGCCGGCTTGGAGGCGGGCATGCAGACCTTCCTCGTCCTGACCGGCCTGACCTCCGTGGCGGACACCGAGAAGTTCCCGTACCGGCCCACCAGGACGGTCGACTCGATCGCCGACCTGGTGGACCTCGTTTAACGCGTACGGCTGACACGTACGGCGCCGCTCCGGATGCGGAGCGGCGCGCCGCGCGTGAATCTCCTTGTTGAGGAGGTTCACCATGCGCAGTGTTCAGATCGCTTTCCGTGCCGCCGGGGTGGCCGTCGCCTTGACGGCGTTCTCCGCGGTGACCGCGCCCACCGCCCTCGCGGGCGAGGAGGACCGCGGTGACCATGGCGACCGCGGCAGCGTCTCGGTCGATCCGAACCCGGCCGCTCCGGGAGCGCAGGTCAAGCTGCGCGTCAACGGCTGTGACGGCAACAGGGGCGCGGCCAAGTCCGCGGTCTTCACGTCGGAGGTCGAGCTGTTCGGCCGCGACGGCGGCCGCAGCCCGCTCTACGGCGAAGCCGTCATCAGCTCCCACGCCTCGCCCGGCTGGCACTCCGTCCGGGTGACCTGCGACGGCCATGACAAGGTGAGCGGCTCCATCCAGATCTCGCACCACGAGTCGTCCCACCACGAGTCGTCCCACTACGAGTCGTCCCACCACGAGCCGTCCCATCACGCCTCGCCGGTGTGGCCGGTCCACGCGGGCGGCGGCGGCATGTCCGCCGAACTCGCGGAGACGTCCCGGCTGGCCGCGGTGGCGAAGAAGGACCACGGGGGCGACGGGCCGGGGATGCCGCACACGGTGATCGGCGCCATCCTGGCCGCCGTCGCGACCCTGGCCGTCGCCGGCCGGGCGCTGACCCTGCGCCGCCGCCGCAGTGGTGACTGAGCGAGGCGCTGATGAGTGAGGGCAAGGCCTCCGGTGGGGGCCGGCTGCTGACCTTCGCCGCCTGGTCGGTGCTGGTGCTGGGTCTGTGGCTGTGGGGCCGCCAGATCACCGGGGTCCCGGCCCCGATCGCCGGCCAGGCCGGCGGGGTGGTCGGCCCGGGGCTGCCCGCCGCGCACGCACCACTGGCCGCGGCCCTGCCCCAGCGCGTCGACGTGCCCTCCATAGGCATCCAGGCCCCGGTGATATCCCGAGGCCTCGACGCGGACGGGGCGATCGAGCCGCCCCCGTACGACAGCCCGGGCACGGTGGGCTGGTGGGGCAACGGAGTGCGGCCGGGGGCGGCCGGGGCCGCGCTGATGGTCGGGCACGTGGACACGAAGTCCAAGCCGGCGGTGTTCTACGGCCTGAGCTCGGCGCAGCCGGGCGACAAGGTGCGGGTGGTGCGGGCGGACGGTTCGGTCGCCGAGTTCACCATCGAGGACGTACGGGTCTACGAGCGCTCGGGCTTCGACCCGCACAAGGCGTACGGCCAGCGGATCAAGGGCCGGGCCGAGCTTCGGCTGGTGACCTGCGGGGGCTCCTACGACAAGGCGGCCAAGGAGTACACGGCGAACGTGGTGGTCTCCGCCTACCTGACGGGCTCGGGAGTCCGGCCGGGCACGGCGGCGTAGTCGGCCGGACGCCTCCGTACGGGCGAAAACAGAGCGTGAACGAAGAAGCCCCCCGCAGCTTTCGCTGCGGGGGGCTTCCTCCGTCTGTGCGCCGCCAGGGACTCGAACCCCGGACCCGCTGATTAAGAGTCAGCTGCTCTAACCAACTGAGCTAGCGGCGCTTGCTGACAGGGAAAACTCTACCCCACCTCCGCGGGTGCTCGTAACCAGCCACGCCCGCCTTGTCCGATTAACCCATGTTTGGCGGGTTTATCGTGCACGATATGTCTGCGCCGTACCGCATCTGATGCCCCGCCAGATGCGGTCCCGGCTGACCAGTGGACGAGCAGGGGAGTGGACGGAACCGCATGACGATGCAGCCTCCGACGCATGTGCCGATGCCGATGCCCGTTTTCCGGGAGTACGTGCCCGCGGGTGACTGTGCGTGTCGGGGCTGCGTCCAGCGCCGCCGTACCCTCGCCCGCGCGCGGGCCATACCGCTACGGGACGGGGGCCACCGAGCCGCCCGCGGGGCCCGCCGGGCGCTGGTCCTGGCCACGGCCGCCGGAGTCGTCCTGGGTGCAGGCGGCGGAGCCGCGGTGGCGGTGAGCGCTCCGCCTCCCGGACCCGTGGCCCTGGACGACCCCGGCTCCCCGCAGGGCGCCCGTACCCCGCTGCACGGGCCGAAGGGCGGGCCGGTCGGCAACCCCGGTGCGCCCGCCGCCGTGAAGCGGATCGACCGGACGACGATCATCAACCGGGCGAAGCTGTGGCTGGACGCGAAGGTCCCGTACAGCATGTCCGAGTACTGGACGGACGGGTACCGGCAGGACTGCTCGGGCTTCGTCTCCATGGCCTGGAACCTCGGCACCAACGAGTGGACCGGCAGCCTCGACAAGTTCGCCACCAAGATCGCCAAGGAGGACCTCCTGCCGGGAGACATGCTGCTCTTCCACAACCCGGCGGATCCCAACAACGGCTCGCACGTCGTCATCTTCGGAGGCTGGGTCGACGACACGCGCACGAGCTACATCGCCTACGAGCAGACGCGGCCCACGACGCGGAAGCTGGCCACGCCCTACGGATACTGGGCCAACGCGACGAAGTACCTCCCCTACCGCTTCAACGGGGTCACGGGCGGGATCCTCCCGGAGTCACCGGTGCCGGGCCCGAAGCCCGGGGATTCGACGGTGTTCCCGGGCACGGCGAAGTTCGGCCCGGGCGCGACGAACGACCACGTGGCCCAGCTGGGACGGATGCTGATCGAGCGCGGCGCGTACCGCTTCTACCCGAAGGGGGCCGGCCGCACCTGGACGGAGGCCGACCGGCTGGCCACCCAGGCCTTCCAGAGCGCCCAGGGCTGGACGGGCGCCGACGCGGACGGCATCCCGGGCGCGCAGACCTGGCGCCTGCTGGTCGAGCACCAGGGCAAGGACATCCCGCCGACGGTGGACGCCGCGCCCGGGCCGGGAGGCGCGGAGGCCTACCCGGGGGCCTCGGTGTTCCGCCCGGGCGTGTCCCACGCGGCCGTCACGGCGCTGCGCCGCCAGCTGCTGAAGAAGGGCTTCGGCAAGTACTACACATCCGGTCCGGGGCCCCGCTGGGGCGAGGCGGACCGCCGCAGCGTCGAGGCCTTCCAGCGCGCGCAGGGCTGGCGCGGGGCTTCGGCCAACGGCTACCCGGACCCGGAAACCTGGCGCCGGCTGTTCGCATGACGGAGGCAAGCATGTACCCCACCCGCACTACCTCGACCACGGGCACCCTCCGAGTACCACCGGCGGCGGCCCCCGTCGCCCCGGTCGCCCCCGCCGCGCCGGCGGAACCGGCGTACGAGCCGGGCCGGCTGGCCCCGGCCCAGGTACGGGGCGTCGCCCCGCCCCGTGGGGCGGCCGGCCCGAGTGCCCCGCCGGTGCTGGTGGGCGCCGCCGCCCTGGCGCAGCCGGAACCGGTGGCCGCGGCCGAGACCTCGACGGGCTGGGCCTTCGTGCCGGCGGTCCGGATGGTGGAGGAGGCCGTACCGCCGCTGCCGCAGGGACTCGACGTGCCGGCCGCCCGTGCCCAGGCCGAGCCCGAAGCGGTCCTCGCGGGCCTGGACATCCCGCACCCGCAGGACGAGGCCGGGCACGCCGGGGTGGCGACGCTGCGCCTGCGGATCACCGACGCCGAGGCCGAGGCCGCCGTGGCGCATCCGCGGGAGGCCGGACCGGAGCCCGCGAAGCCGGAGCCCGCGCGGCCGGAGCCCGTGTGGCCGGAGCGCGCGAAGCCGGAGCCCGCGCGGCCGGCGGCTTTCGTCGAGCCCGAACCCGAGCCCGAGCACGCGTCCGAGGCGGAACCCGAGCCCGAGCCCGAACCCGGATCCGAGCACCCGGCCGTGCGCTCGGGGGTGCCCGGCCCCGGTGTGGCCGAGATCGTCGCGCAGGCCGTGGCGCGCGGCCTGGAGAAGCCCGCGGGGGACGACACCCAAGGCGTCCACCAAGGCGCCCCCCGCCTCAAGCGGCACCGCGGCACCGCGGTCACCGAGGTGCCGGTGCACCTGCCCTTCCGCGGGGAGCCGAACCGGGAGCCTGCCCGAGCCCGCGACTCCGCTCCCGCGGCGGGCACCCGGCGCGTCGCCCCCCGTCCCGCCCCCGGCCGCCGGGTCCCCCGGGGTGACGACCGGCTCCGGGAGCACCGCGGCCCGGTGCTGCCGGGCTGGATCGGCGTGGGCGTCGGCGGCCTCGCCCTCGCGGGCTGCGCGGCCGTGCTCTGGCGGGCAGGCGTCGTCCCCCCGGTGCTCGTCGCCGCTTTCGGGGGGATGCCCCGCGCCTACCAGGGCCTGAGTGCCACCCACTGGCCCCCGCTCGCCTTCCTCGGCATCGTCGCGCTGCTCGCCCTCGGTGGCCTCGGCCGCATCCGTACCGGCCACGCCTGGGTGCTCACCCTCTTCGGCCGCTACCGCGGCACCGTCCGCCGCACGGGTCTGACCTGGGTCAGTCCCCTCCTCCTGCGCCGCCGGGTCGACGTACGGCTGCGTCACTGGCGCAGCGACCCCATGCCCGCCGTGGACTGCGGCGGCCTCGCCCTCCAGGTGGTCGTCCAGGTCGTGTGGCAGGTCAAGGACACGGCCAGGGCCACCCTCGCCGTCGAGGACCACGTTCAGTACCTGGCCGAACAGGTCGAATCAGCCATGGCCCGAGTGCTGTCGCAACTGCCCGCCGACGCCTTCCACGAGGACGCCCCGACCCTGCGCGACGCCGAGGCCGTCGGTGACGCGCTGACCCGGATGCTGGCGGCCGAGACCGAGGCCGTCGGGATCGAGGTCTTCTCGGCCCAGCCGACCCGGATCGAGTACGCGGCCGAGGTCGCAGAGGCCATGCGCCGCCGCCGGGTCGCGGCGATCGACGCCAAGCACCGGGACACGGTGCTCACTTCGGTCGTGGACGCCGTCGACGACACCGTCCACCGGCTGACCTCGCGCGGGCTCGTCGAGCTCGACGACTACGAACGCAAGGCGCTGGTGAAGGACCTCACCGTCGCCTTCTACACGGGGCGCTCCGAGTAGGGCGGCGGGGGACACGGGAACGGGTGGCCGGAACGGACCGGACCGCCCGTTCTTCCGTTGGTATGGACATGGCCAACTCTCGTCAATAATCTGGGACTTGGTCTAGACCTGAACCATCCCCACGCGTGCGCACGCTCTCATCGAACTCCCCCCACGTTCAAGGAGCATCATGCGTAACCTCCGCATGCCCGGACGGGCCGGCGCCGCCGCGCTCGGCCTCGGCCTCGTCGCCGGAATAACCCTCCTCAGCGCCCCCAGCGCCAGCAGTCACGGCTACACCGACACCCCCATCAGCCGCCAGAAGCTCTGCGCCAACAAGACCGTCCTGAACTGCGGCGCCATCCAGTGGGAGCCGCAGAGCGTCGAGGGCCTCAAGGGGTTCCCGGCCGCCGGCCCCGCCGACGGCAAGATATGTTCCGCCGGCCTGCCGCAGTTCGCGGAGCTGGACGACCCCCGCGGCGGCGCCTGGCCCACCACCAAGGTGACCAGCGGGCAGGGCTACAGCTTCCGGTGGCAGTTCACCGCCAACCACTCCACCACCGACTTCAAGTACTACGTCACCAAGAACGGCTGGAACGGCACAAGGGCCCTCACCCGCGCCGACCTCGAACCCCAGCCCTTCCTCACCGTCGCCTACAACGGCGCCCGGCCCGCCATGACCACCGTCCACCAGGGCGCCATGCCGAGCGGCCGCACCGGCCGGCACATGATCCTGGCCGTCTGGACCATCAACGACACGGCCAACGCCTTCTACGCCTGCTCCGACGTTCAGTTCTGACGTAGCGTCAGCTATCCTCCGGCGGCATGCGGACGACCACTGCACCGGAGACCGTCGCGGAACTCATCGCGCGCCGATGGGGCGACCACCGGCCTGGGCTGAAGCACGAGGACGGCATCCTCACCCACCACCGGGCCGCCCAGGAGGCGGCCGCGCGCGCCGCGCTCCTCGTCGACCTCATGCCTCCGGGGGCCGAACCACACCTGGGGCTGCTGCTGGACAACACCCCCGAGTTCCCGTTCTGGCTCGGCGCGGCGGCCCTCGCGGGGGCCGCCGTCGCCGGGATCAACCCCACCCGGCGCGGCCCCGAGCTGGCGCGCGACATCCTGCACACCGACTGCCGGATCCTGGTCACCGACCACGCCCACCTGCCGCTGCTGCGCGGCCTCGACCTGCCGGGCGTACGGCTCCTGGTGACAGGCACCGAGGAGTACGCGGCCCTGCTCGCCCCGTACGCGGCCGCCAAGCCGGGCGAAGCGACGCTCGTCACCCCCGGCCCTGCCTCCCGGCTGCTCCTCTACTTCACCTCGGGCTCCACCGGCGCCCCCAAGGCTGCCATCTGCACCCAGGGCCGGCTGGCGGCCGCCGGCTCCGCGCTGGCCCGCCGGTTCGCGGTCACGCCCGACGACGTCCACTACGTCTGTATGCCGCTGTTCCACGGCAACGCCGTCATCGCCGACTGGCTCCCGGCGCTCGCGGGCGGGGCCGCGGTGGCGCTGCGCCGGCGCTTCTCGGCCTCGGCGTTCCTGGACGACGTGCGCGCGTACGGGGCGACGTACTTCACCTACGTCGGGAGGGCGATCCAGTACCTCCTGGCCACCGAGCCCCGCCCCGACGACCGCGAGCACACCCTGCGGCTCGGCTTCGGCACCGAGGCCGGGGCGGTGGACGCGGCGCGCTTCGCCGAGCGGTTCGGGGTCCGGCTGGTGGAGGGCTACGGGGCCACCGAGGGCGGAGCCTCCGTACAGCACACTCCGGACACCCCGCCGGGCGCCCTGGGCCGGGCCGGGGAGGGGGACGACCTGGCGGTGATCGACCCGGAGACGGGCGCGGAATGCCCGGCGGCGGTGCTGGACGGGGACGGCCGCCTGCTGAACGGCTCCGAGGTCATCGGGGAACTGGTCAACCGGGGCCGCAGCCTGTTCGAGGGGTACTGGCGCAATCCGGACGCGGAGGCCGCCCGGACGCGGGACGGCTGGTACTGGACGGGGGACCTCTTCTTCCGGGACGGCGACGGATTCCTCTACTTCGCGGGCCGCACGGACGACCGACTCCGGGTCGACAGCGAGAACCTCGCCGCCGCGGTGATCGAGAACATCCTGGCCCGCTGGTCCGAGGCGGCGGCGGTCGCGGTGTACGCCGTCCCCGACGAGGTCGCGGGTGACCAGGTCATGGCCGCGCTGTCCCTCCGGGAGGGCGCGGTCTTCGACCCGGACGCCTTCGCGGCGTTCCTGGCCGCGCAGCCGGACCTGGGCACGAAGATGTCGCCGCGCTACGTGCGGATCGTCCCCGAGATGCCGGTCACGGCGACGAACAAGGTCCACCGCGTCGCCCTCCGCCGCGCCGGCTTCCGCTGCGACGACCCGGTCTGGTTCCGATCCCCGGCCGGCGACTACCGCCCCCTGGACCGGTCCGCCCTCACCACGCTCCTGGCGGCGTACGAGACCCAGGGCCGCCTCGACCTCCTGGACCGCTAGGACCCGCCCGGGCCCGGGTTCCGGCGGCCCTCGCGTACGTCCGCCGCTAATGGTTTTGAGCACCCCTGAGGACCAGGTAGTATTTTCTCTGTCAGCAGGCGCCGCTAGCTCAGTTGGTTAGAGCAGCTGACTCTTAATCAGCGGGTCCGGGGTTCGAGTCCCTGGCGGCGCACCTGTCCTTCGGGCGGTTTCCGGTTCACCGGGAACCGCCCGAAGTGTTTTCCGGGCCGGGGCCGACAGAGCGCACAGGAGCGCCAGGGGTACCAGGGGTGCCGGAGCGCTACAGCGTGAGCGACAGCAGCAGGGGCGCGGCCTTCCGGTTCAGCACCTCCGCCGCCGCCCGCAGCCGGTGCGCGTGCTCGACCGGCATCGACAGGGCCAGGCACCCCACCGAGGCTCCGGCCGTGATCGGGACGGCCGCGCAGACCGTGCCCACGGCGTACTCCTGCAGGTCCAGGACGGGCACGGTGGCCGGCTGGGCGTCCAGCTTGGAGAACAGGATCCGCTCGTTCACGATCGTCTTCGACGTGAGCCGCGCGATCTTGTGGCGGGACAGGTGGTCGCGCCGCCCGTTCAGGTCGAGCTGCGTCAGCAGGCACTTGCCGACCGCGCTGGCGTGCGCGGCGGAGCGGAAATCGACCCACTCGTGCACCTTCGGGGTGCGCGGGCTGTCCGCGAACTGCGTGATCCTGACCTCGCCGTCCACGTACCGGCTGATGTAGACGGCCGCGCCGACCGAGTCCCGCAGCCGGTCCAGCGTCTCCTGGAGCTTGTCCGTCAGGGCCTGCTGCCGGTCGACGCCGGAGCCGAGCAGGACGAGGGAATCCCCTATGGCATAGGCGCCGTCGGACACCTGCAGTACGTATCCCTCCCGGCGCAGCATGAGCAGCATCGGGGCGAGATGGACTGCGGGCAGGCCGGTCTCACGCGCGATCTGCACGTCGGTCACACCACCGGTGTGCCGGGCGATCGTTTCGAGTACGCGTAGTGCGTACTGCACCGAGTGGAACGGCGCGGTCGGCTCGGGCTTCAGCGCCACGGTTTCCCCCTACCAGGTTGTTACCGCTTGCCCTACCACGATAGCCATCAAGCGGCCCGTGTGGAGCGCCTGTTGGGGAGATTGATGGCTCAATCAAGTCCCCCTGCCAGGGCCTACGCCACTGGCATATGCCAAGGTCACGGGCGTCGCCCCGGCGCACCGGGAATGCCCGGCACCGGGCCATGGTTCGCATTCCTCGTACGGTGCCGAACGGGTGCCGAACAAGTGTCGCAGGGGCACGGATGCGGGACGGGAGCGACGATGAGTGACGTCGGGGACGCCAGGGACGCCGATCAGGACGCCGGCCGGCGGGAGGGCCGCGACGCGATCCGCGGCACCGCGCGGGGCCGGGCGCCCGTACCGCTCTCGGTCCTGGACCTCGTCACCGTGGGCGCCGGCAGCACCGCCCACGCCTCCCTGCGCACCAGCGTGGACATCGCCCGGCTCGCCGAGTCCCGCGGCTACCACCGCCACTGGGTCGCCGAGCACCACTCGATGCCCGGCGTCGCCAGTTCCTCCCCGGCCGTGATCCTGGCCCACCTCGCCGCCCACACCTCCCGCATCCGGCTCGGCTCGGGCGGCGTCATGCTGCCCAACCACGCCCCGCTCGCCGTCGCCGAGCAGTTCGGCACCCTGGAGGCGCTCGCCCCGGGACGGATCGACCTCGGGCTCGGCCGGGCTCCCGGCACCGACGGGCGCACGGCCGCCGCGCTGCGCGGGCCCGGGCGCCTGGACGAGGCCGCGGAGGAGTTCCCCCGGCAGCTCGCGGAGCTCACCCGGTTCCTCGACGACGACTTCCCCGACGGGCACCCGTACACCCGCGTGCACGCCGTACCGGGCCCGGTGCAGGGTCCCGCCGGGCGGCCGCCGCTGTGGCTGCTCGGCTCCTCCGGCTTCAGTGCCCGTCTCGCCGGAGAGCTGGGCCTGCCCTTCGCCTACGCCCACCACTTCTCGGCGGCCGGCACGCTGCCCGCGCTCGACCTCTACCGGCAGAGCTTCCGTCCCTCGGCCGTCCTGGACGCCCCGTACGCCGTCATCGGCGTATCGGCGCTGGCCGCCGACACCGAGGCGCAGGCGCGTGCCCAGGTGCTCACCGGGGCGCTGTCGATGCTGCGGCTGCGCAGCGGGCGGCCCGGGCTGGTCCCGACGCCCGAGGAGGCGGCGGCGTACCCCTTCTCCCCGCTGGAGCGGGAGTTCGTGGACGGCTGGCTCGCGAACATCGTCCACGGGACGGCCGACGAGGTGCGCACGGGGCTCGACGACCTGGCGAAGCGGACCGGGGCGGACGAGCTGATGCTGACCGCCAACGCCCACAGCGGGGCGGCCCGGTTGCACTCCTACGGGCTCGTCGCAGATGCGTACGGGATGCCCGCGGAAGGCTCGGACCTGACCTGAGCCCATACGAACGGGGTTCGGCTGGTTCCTTGCCGAAACCTTGCCGGGGCATGTCCTAAGGGACCCTTAAACCGCTCGTCACCTGGGGTGGCGAGCGGTTTTTGACGTGCGCTCAGGTCTCTGACTAGGGCATTTGGCCGTTCAGTGGTCTAGTCCTTCTTTGGTCCAAACCATTGACTGGCGTGTGAGGCGATCGCTATCTCTTCTCTCACCCGAAGCTGACGCTCTCCCCTCCCACCCCCCGGAGGCAGTTCATGCACATCCGTAAACCCCTCATCGCGGCCGCCGCCACGGCCGCGCTGGCAGCCGGAGCGCTCGCCTCCTTCGCCGGACTCGGTACCGCCCAGGCAGTCGGCGCCTCCGCCTCCTCCACCGTCAGTGCGGGCGGCGTGAAGATCGCGTACTACGACCAATGGAGCGTGTACGGGAACGCCTTCTATCCCAAGCACCTCGATACGCGCGGCATAGCGGGCAAGCTGGACGTCATCAATTACTCGTTCGGCAACATCCACCCCACCGACCTCACCTGTTTCGAGGCGAACAAGGCGGCGGGCGACGACAACAACCCGAACGCCGGTGACGGTGCGGGCGACTCGTACGCCGACTACCAGAAGTCCTTCAGCGCGGCGGACAGCGTCAGCGGCGTCGCCGACACCTGGAACCAGCCGATCGTCGGCGTCTTCAACCAGTTCAAGCAGCTGAAGGCCAAGTACCCGCACCTGAAGATCAACATCTCGCTGGGCGGCTGGACGTACTCGAAGTACTTCCACAACGCGGCGCTGACCGACGCCAGCCGCAAGAAGTTCGTCTCCTCCTGCATCGACCAGTACATCAAGGGCAACCTGCCGGTCGACGGCGGCTACGGCGGCGCGGGCACGGCGGCCGGGATCTTCGACGGCATCGACATCGACTGGGAGTACCCCGGCTCCTCCGGCGGCCACCTGGGCAACAACTACGGTCCCGAGGACAAGGCCAACTACACGCTCCTGCTGAAGGAGTTCCGTACCCAGCTCGACGCCTACGGCGCGGCCAACGGCGGCAAGAAGTACCTGCTGACCGCGGCCCTCCCGGCCGGCCAGGACAAGATCAAGTACATCGAGACCGACAAGATCGGCTCGTTCCTCGACTACGCCAACATCATGACGTACGACATGCACGGCGCCTGGGACGGCGACGGGCCGACCTACCACCAGTCCCCGCTCCAGCCCTCGGCGGCCGACCCCACCGACCCGATCGCGCCGGGCACCGAGAAGTACAGCATCGACAACGCGATCGACTCCTGGATCGACGGCAACCCGGCCTACGGCATCGCGGGCGGCTTCCCCGCGGGCAAGCTGACCCTGGGCTACGAGTTCTACTACCGCGGCTGGAAGGGCGTCCCGGCGGGCACTGCCAACGGCCTCGCCCAGCCCGCCACCGGCGCCTCCGGCGCCCGGCCCACCAGCCAGCAGGCCGGCATCGCGCTGTACAAGGAGCTCGGCGGGATCGTCGACAACCCGGCGACCACCTTCTGGGACGACCAGGCCAAGGCCTCGTACTTCTACAAGGACGGCGAGTTCTTCACCGGCCTGAACCAGCGGTCCGTCCAGGCCAGGGTCGACTACGGCAAGCAGCGCGGCCTGGCCGGCGCGATGATGTACTCCCTGCTCGGCCTGGACACCAACACCACGCTGCTGAACCAGATCTCGGACGCCCTCGGCGGCAGCACGCAGCCGCCGGTCACGCCCACTCCCACGGCGACGCCGACGGCCACCGCGACCCCGACCGCCACGCCGACGACCACCCCGCCGACCGGCTGCGGTTCGACCCCGGCGTACGTCGCGGGCACGATCTACACCGCCGGCAACGAGGTCGCGTACAACGGCCGCAAGTACAAGGCCCAGTGGTGGACGCAGAACGAGACGCCGGGCACCACCGGTGAATGGGGTGTCTGGAAGGACCTCGGCGCCTGCTGATCTCCCCCCACCCCGCGCCGAGCGGCACCCCGCCCTGCCCCTCTCCGGGGGTGGGGCGGAGGTGTGTGACATGGCTGCGGGATTCGCGGCATCGGCACGTATCGATGTCGCTACTCTCGGCCACAAGCTCGTTTCCGCTTGGGGGGTGCCGTCTCATGGTCCAGGCCCGTGACATCGATCCCAGTGCCTCGCCGCTGGACTACTACAGCTATGAGCTGCGCCGACTGAGAGAAGAGGCGGGCCGGAAACAGTCGGAGCTGGGCTCGATCATCTTCTGCACCGGCTCGCTGATCGGCATGGTGGAGAACGGCCGCCGGGTCCCGACGCGGGACTTCTCCGAGCGGGTGGACGCGGCACTCGGCACGGACGGGCACTTCTCCCGGCTGGTGGGGCTGGTCCTGCGGAGCGTGCTGCCGACGTGGTTCCAGGCGTACGCGGAGATGGAGGCCCGGGCCACGTTCATCTCCACGTTCCAGTGCCAGTTGGTCCATGGCCTCCTCCAGACCGAGGCCTATGCGCGCTCGCTGCTCACCGTCGACCGACCCGAGCGGGTCGATGAGTTGGTGGCAGCCCGCATGGACCGGCAGCACATCCTGAAACGTGAGCATCAGCCCGCATTATGGGTGGTGATCGCCGAGGCGGTACTCCATCAGGAGGTCGGCGGACGCGAGGTTATGCGGGATCAACTTGCTCATCTTCTAGGCTTTGTTGACCACCCGTGGGTGCAGATCCAGGTACTCCCTTTCTCAGTCGGGCAGCACACTGGAATGCTCGGGTCGTTCACCCTCCTCCGCTTTGATGACGACCCGGATCTGATCTACGAGGAGGGCTACGCCCAGGGGTATATGACGGCCAATCCACAAGTGATCAAGGAACGTTCGGTCGGCTACGCTCGGCTGCAAGCCGCAGCGCTCTCCCCGGAGCGCTCGGCCACGCTGATCGCTCGCGTAATGGAGGAACGTTATGGAGAACGACCTGGATCTGACGAGCGTGCAATGGCGTAAGTCGTCCTACAGCGGAACTACCGGCGGCGAGTGCGTCGAGTGCGCCCCCCTCGGCGGCGCCGCATGGCAGACGGCCTCGTACAGCGGTAGCAGTGGCGGCGACTGCGTAGAGGTGGCCGCCCAGCCCTGCCGGGTCGCCGTGCGGGACTCCAAGCGGCCCGACGGGCCCGTGTTCACCGTCGGCCCGGAGGCCTTCACCGCCTTCGTCCGCAGCGTCTGACCGTACGGCCGAGGGGGCGCCCCCCCCGCGGGGGGGGGGGCCCCCCCCCCCCGGCCGGGGCGGGGGGGCCGGGGGGGGGGCCCCCCCCGCCCCCCGGGGGGCGGGGCGCGCCGACGACCCAGGCCCCCGCCGCGCCGCGCGGG
>NZ_JBIAHP010000018.1:0-52721 GCF_042870715.1 Streptomyces sp. NPDC006463
AACCAGCGCAAGCTGGCCGCCGACTACCCGGTCATCCTCGGCGGCGCCGCCCTCACCCGCGCCTACGTCGAACAAGACCTCCACGAAATCTACGAGGGCGAAGTCCGCTACGCCCGCGACGCCTTCGAAGGCCTGCGCCTGATGGACGCCCTCATCGCCGTGAAGCGCGGCGTCCCCGGCGCCGCCCTCCCCGAGCTCAAGCAGCGCCGGGTCGCCAAGAGGGACACTCCCGTCCTGCAGGTCGAGGAGCAGGAGGAGCCGGGCGGCCGCTCGGACGTCTCCGTCGACAACCCGGTCCCCGCCCCGCCGTTCTGGGGCACCCGCGTGGTCAAGGGCATCCCGCTCAAGGACTACGCCTCCTGGCTGGACGAGGGCGCCCTGTTCAAGGGCCAGTGGGGCCTCAAGCAGGCCCGCGCCGGCGGGGCCACGTACGAGGAGCTCGTCGAGAGCGAGGGCCGCCCTCGCCTGCGCGGCCTCCTGGACAAGCTGCACACGGAGAACCTGCTGGAAGCGGCCGTCGTCTACGGCTACTTCCCCTGCGTCTCCAAGGGCGAGGACCTGATCATCCTCGACGAGGAGGGCAACGAGCGGACCCGCTTCACCTTCCCGCGCCAGCGTCGCGGCCGCCGCCTCTGCCTCGCCGACTTCTTCCGCCCCGAGGAATCCGGCGAGACCGACGTCGTCGGCCTCCAGGTCGTCACCGTCGGCAGCCGCATCGGCGAGGCCACCGCCAAGCTGTTCGAGTCCGACTCCTACCGCGAGTACCTGGAGCTGCACGGCCTGTCCGTCCAGCTCGCCGAGGCCATGGCCGAGTACTGGCACGCCCGCGTCCGCGCCGAACTCGGCTTCGGCGGCGAGGACCCGGACAAGGTCGAGGACATGTTCGACCTCAAGTACCGCGGGGCCCGCTTCTCCCTCGGCTACGGGGCCTGCCCCGACCTGGAGGACCGTGCCAAGATCGCCGACCTGCTCCAGCCGGAGCGGATCGGTGTCCACCTCTCGGAGGAGTTCCAGCTCCACCCCGAGCAGTCCACCGACGCCATCGTGATTCACCACCCCGAAGCGAAGTATTTCAACGCACGCTGAGGCGGACCGGCGTACACTGGTCGGTCCCATACAGGCCGGTCACCTGTTCCCGAGGGCACGTTCCCGCGGGCGGAGGTGACCGGCCTTCTCGTCCCCTGAGAAAGGCGTGCCCATGACCAGCACCGTTCCCGTCCCCGTGGTCCGTGCGGCCGACGGGCACGCCCTGCAGGCGGTGCTGCTGGACATGGACGGCACCCTCGTCGACACCGAAGGATTCTGGTGGGAGATCGAGGCCGAGATCTTCCGCGAGCTCGGGCACCGGCTGGAGGAGTCCTGGCGGGACGTGGTCGTCGGCGGCCCCATGAGCCGCAGCGCCGCCTTCCTGATCGAGGCGACCGGCGCCGCCATCGGCCTCGCCGAGCTCAGCGTGCTCCTCAACGAGCGCTTCGAGGCCCGCATCGCCGACCAGGTCCCGCTGATGCCCGGCGCCGAGCGGCTGCTGAGCGAGCTGGCCCGGCACAACGTGCCCACCGCCCTGGTCTCCGCCTCGCACCGCCGAGTCATCGACCAGGTGCTGCTCACCCTCGGCCGTGACCGCTTCACGATGACCGTCGCCGGGGACGAGGTCGTCCGCACCAAGCCGCACCCCGACCCGTACCTGCTCGCCGCCAGCACCCTCGGCGCGCACCCCGCCCGGTGTGCCGTCATCGAGGACACCGCCACCGGCGTCGCCGCCGCGGAGGCCGCCGGCTGCCGGGTCGTGGCCATTCCCTCCGTCGGGCGCATCGAGCCCGCCCCCGGCCGGACGATCGTGCGCTCGCTGGAGGACGTGGACCTGCCGTTCCTGCGGTCCCTCATCAGCCCCCTGAACTGAGCTCCTGCGCTCGGCAGCACGCACCGGTACGCCCCGCACACGCTCTGTACCGAACGGAACGGCCGCAAGACAAAGGTCCGGCGAGAGGATCTTCCGTCGGATGCCCCGGAGGCTGAAATTCCATCCCCTCCGGGGCAGTCGTCCCGGGTGACGTTGGTCACCCGTCAAGCGCCCGACGCACCTGTCCCGGCCCTCCTGCGCCTTCCCTTGTGTCCGGATTGATCAGCTCCTGACCGAATCCGGGGCGACCTCCGCATAGACAGCCAGTCCGCTCCCATCACGGTGCGAATACGCCCCAAGTCAGGCCAGTTCCAGCCATCCCGTCCCGGACCACTAGTGTCGAACCGGGCACCGCGCCGCACCTCAGCCGTCACCGACACACACCCCTGTGCCGGGACCGCGTGGACCGATCGTCACTACACCGGCCCGATCGTTCCGCCCTGAACGGGCGACCGTCGCGAAGTGCCCTTTTCGCCGCTTTGAGCAAGTGCCGGTTACAGGGAGTACTTCCAGCATGAACCGCAAGACCATGGTGCTGACGGCCGCGGCCGGACTGCTCACGCCCACGCTCGCCGCATGCGGCAGCGCCAGCGGCGGAGGAGCGGGATCCGGAGCGATCGTCGTCGGGACCACCGACCGGTTCGAAGCAGCCGAATACGCCCCCGCCCCGTTCGACCCGGCCTACGCGTACGACGCCGGAGCCTGGAACGTCCTGCGCCAGACCGTCCAGACCCTGATGCACACCCCGCGCGGGGGCGGCCAGCCCGTCCCCGAAGCAGCCTCCGACTGCCGCTTCACCGACACCGGCAACCAGAGCTACCGCTGCACCCTGCGCCCCGGGCTCAAGTTCGCGAGCGGCGACCCGCTCACCGCCAAGGACGTCAAGTTCTCCATCGACCGCGTCCGCGCCATCAAGGACGAGAACGGCCCGTCCGCGCTGCTCGCCAACCTCGACACCGTCGAGGCCAAGGGCGCCGACACCGTCGTCTTCCACCTGAAGTCCCCGGACGCGACGTTCCCGTACAAGCTCTCCACTCCCGCCACCGGCATCGTCAGCGAGAAGAACTACGGCGCCAAGAAGCTCCGCGACGGCTTCGACGTCGACGGCTCCGGCCCGTACACGATGAAGGCCGAGGTCAAGGACAACCAGCTCGTCCGGGCCGTGTTCAGCAAGAACCCGCACTACAAGGGCGACCTCAAGCTCCAGAACGACAAGGTCGAACTGCGCACGTTCCCCGACTCCGCGGCCATGGGCAAGGCGCTCACCGACGGGAAGATCCACATGGTCTCCCGCACCCTGTCGCCCGCCCAGATCACCGAGTTCGCCGCCAAGCCCCCCAAGGGCGTCAAGCTCGTCCCGATGCCCGGCCTGGAGATCCGCTACCTCGGCTTCAACACCGAGGCCCCGGTCGTCAAGGACAAGGCCGTCCGCCAGGCCCTCGCCGCCGCCGTCGACCGGGGTGCCCTCATCTCCAAGGTCTACGGCAAGTCCGCGCAGCCGCTCTACTCCCTGGTCCCCAGCGCCGTGACCGGCCACGTCAACTCCTTCTACAGCAAGTACGGCGAGGCCAACACCGCCAAGGCCGCCTCCCTGCTGAAGGACGCCGGCATCAAGACCCCGGTCAAGCTGACGCTGCACTACACCAACGACCACTACGGCGACGGCACGGCGGCCGAGTTCGAGGCCCTCAAGACCCAGCTGAACTCCACCCAGCTGTTCGACATCACCGTCCAGGGCACCGACTGGGCCGACTTCCGCCCCGCCCAGAAGCAGGGCGACCACGCCGCCTACGGGCTCGGCTGGTTCCCCGACTACCCGGACGCCGAAAACTTCCTCGCCCCGTTCCTGGAGCAGGACAACTTCCTGGGCACGCCGTACTCCAACAGCGCGGTGCGCACCAGGCTCCTCCCCGAATCACGGCGTGCCGTCGACCGCAACGTCGCCGTCCCCGCGATCACGGAGATGCAGGACATCGTCGCCGAGGACGTGCCCGTCCTGCCCCTGTGGCAGGGCAAGCAGTACGTCGCCGCACGCGACGGGATCACCGGAGTGGAGTGGTCGGTCAACGCCATCTCCGACCTCCAGCTGTGGGAGCTCGGCCGCGGCGTAAGCGGCTGAGAAAGGCAACGACCGGCAGCGGGTGTCGCGGGCCGGAGCAACGAAACAGTTCGACTGTGAAGGACGTTCGCGTGAATCGACGTAACCAGTGGCTGGCGGCCCCGCTCGGCGCAGCCACCGCCGCCGCGCTGCTCAGCGGTTGCGGATCGACCGATGGCAGCTCCGACGCCGGCAACGGCAAGGGCGTGGTCATGGGCATATCCGACAAGGTGAAGTCCACCGACCCCGCGTCGGGATACGACCCCGGCTCCTGGCTGCTCTTCAACAACGTCTTCCAGTCGCTGCTGAGCTTCCCCAAGGGCGGCACGACCCCGGAGCCCGACGCCGCCCAGGCCTGCAACTTCGAGGGCAGCGACAGCAAGGTGTACAAGTGCACCCTGCGCGCCGGCCTGAAGTTCAGCAACGGCCACAGCCTGACCTCGAAGGACGTCAAGTACTCCTTCGAGCGCACGCTGAAGATCAACGACGAGAACGGCCCGGCCGTGATGCTCGCGTCGATCGCCGGCATCGACGCGCCCGACGACAAGACCGTCGTCTTCCGCCTCAAGACGTCCGACGCGACCTTCCCGAGCAAGATCGCCTCGGGTGCCGGCGCCATCGTCGACCACGCCGAGTACCCGGCCGACAAGCTCCGCACCGACAACAAGGCCGTCGGCTCCGGCGTCTACAAGCTCGACGCCTTCAACGACAAGAGCGCCAGCTTCTCGGTCAACGACTCCTACACCGGCAAGGCCAAGGCCAAGAACACCGGCGTGACCCTGAAGTTCTTCAACGGCGACCAGACCGCCCTCAAGACCGTCCTCGAAAGCGGCGACGTCGACTTCGCCTTCCGCGGCCTGGCCGCCAAGGACATCGCCGCCCTCGCCGCCGTCAAGACCGGCGACAACAAGGTCGACGTCGTCCAGGGCACCGGCGCCGAGGTCGAGCACATGGTCTTCAACATGTCCGACCCCGTCGTCGGCAAGCTCCCCGTCCGCAAGGCCATCGCCTACCTCGTGGACCGCGAAGCCCTCGTCAAGGACGTGTACGCGGGCACCGCCACCCCGCTCTACTCGATCGTCCCCGCCGGCATCGCCGGACACACCACCCCCTTCTTCGACCGCTACGGCGGCAGCCCGCAGGTGGAGAAGGCCAAGGCCGTCCTCAAGGCCGCCGGCATCAACGGCAAGATCAAGCTCACCCTGTACTCCACGCCGTCCCGCTACGGCCCCTCCACCGACCAGCAGTTCCAGGTCATCGCCAAGCAGCTCAACGACAGCGGCCTCTTCGAGGCCGACATGAAGTCCGTCGAGTACGACCAGTACGAGAAGGACATCCAGGACGGCAAGTACGGCGTCTACGTGAAGGGCTGGGTGCCGGACTACCCGGACGCCGACAACTTCACCCAGCCGTTCTTCGGCCCGGAGAGCGTCCTGAACAACAACTACGACAACAAGGAGATCACCGGGACGATCATCCCGTCGACCTCCGCGAAGTCCGACCGCACCGCGGCCAACACGGACTACAACCGGCTCCAGGAGATCGTCGCCGAGGAGATCCCGATCCTCCCGCTCTGGCAGGGCAAGCAGTACGCCGTCTCCCGCACGAACGTGACCGGCCTGCAGTGGTCCCTCGACGCCTCGACCGTCTTCCGCTTCTGGGAGATCAGCAAGGGCTGACCCACCCCGCACAACAACGGGCCGGCAACCGCGTCACGCGGCTGCCGGCCCGTTCCCGTACGCCCCCTCGGGCCGCCCTACTGGGCGCCCGGCCGCACCAGCCCGCTCTCGTACGCGTACACCGCCGCCTGCACCCGGTCACGCAGACCCAGCTTCGTCAGCACGTGCCCCACATGCGTCTTCACCGTCGTCTCGCTCACGAACAGGTCCGCCGCGATCTCCGCGTTCGACAGACCCCGGGCCACCAGCTTCAACACCTCGACCTCACGCTCCGTCAGCGTCCCCAGCGTGTCCGGCACACTGTCCTCACCCGACGGCAGATGCCCCGCGTACTTGTCCAGCAGCCGCCGCGTGATGCTCGGCGCGAGCATCGCCTCACCCGCCGCCACCACCCGGATCGCCTGCACCAGCTCATTGGCAGGCGCATCCTTCAGCAGGAAACCGCTCGCCCCCGCCCGCAGCGCCTCCACCACGTACTCGTCCAGATCGAACGTCGTCAGCACGAGCACCTTCGCCGGACCGTCCCGGCCCGGACCCGTGATCTGCCGCGTGGCCTCCACCCCGTCCATCCGCGGCATCCGGATGTCCATCAGCACCACATCCGGCTGCAGCGCACGCACCTGGTCCAGCGCCTGCAGGCCGTCCCCGGCCTCGCCGACCACGGCCAGATCCCCCTCCGCCTCCAGGATCATCCGGAAACCGGTGCGCAGCAGCGGCTGGTCGTCGACCAGCAGGACGCGGATCGCCACGGAACTACCTCGTATTCATCGGACGTCTTCGGCGGGCCCGCCCATTCTGCCCTGACCCGACGATCAGGAATCCGCCGGGCCGACCGCCCCGGCCCGCGGCAGAACCGACAGCGGATACACCGGCGGGGTCCCGCCGAACTCCGGACACACCGCCCGGTGATCACACCAACCGCACAGCTTCGTCGGCCGCGGCCGCCACTCACCCGTCGCCGTCGCCTCCGAGATCGCCTCCCACAGCGCGAGAAGCTTGCGCTCCACCCGCTCCAGATCCGCCACCACCGGGTCGTACGTCAGCACGTCCCCGCTGCCCAGATACACCAGCTGCAGCCGCCGCGGCACCACCTGCTTCAGCCGCCACACCACCAGCGCGTAGAACTTCATCTGGAACAACGCACCCTCGGCGTACTCCGGCCGCGGCGCCTTCCCCGTCTTGTAGTCGACGATCCGCACCTCACCCGTCGGCGCGACATCCACCCGGTCGATGATCCCGCGCAGCCGCAGCCCCGACTCCAGTTCCGTCTCCACGAAGAACTCCCGCTCCACCGGCTCCAGCCGCGTCGGGTCCTCCAACGTGAACCACCGCTCCACCAACGCCTCGGCCTCCGTCAGCCACCGCGCCAGCTCCGCCCCCTCGTCACCCTCCGGGAACAGCTCCGTCAGCTCCGGCTTCGCCTCCAGCAGCCGGTCCCACTGCCCCGGGATCAACGCCTTCGCCCGCGGCGCCGTCCGCTCCTCGGCCGGATGGTCGAAAAGCCGCTCCAGCACCGCATGCACCAGCGTCCCGCGGGTAGCCGCGGCACTGGGCTTCTCCGGCAGCCTGTCGATCACCCGGAACCGGTACAGCAACGGGCACTGCATGAAATCACTCGCCCGCGAAGGGGAAAGCGAGGAAGGCGCCACGGCACTGGGCACCACGTCTGCCGGACCGTTACCGGGGCTCGTCGTCATGCGTAAAACCCTACGACCCGCGACCGACAGCACGCGCATACCATCGACGCAAAGGCACCTCGCACTGCATGATCGGTACATCACACCCCGCTACGCCACCATTACGACGCACGCACCACAAACCCCCGGACCCCCACCCCGGGAACCCCCCAGAACGAAGGAAAGCCGTGGCAGACACCGACGAAACCGGCGAGCGCGGAGACCGGCGCTCCGGCCCGGGCGGCGGACTCCTCATGGGCCGCCCCTTCGGCGTACCCGTCTACGTCTCGCCCAGCTGGTTCCTCGTCGCCGCCCTCATCACCTGGGTCTTCGGCGACCAGCTCGACCGCGTCCTTCCGGACCTCGGCCCCGCCCGATACCTCGTCTCCCTCTTCTTCGCCATCGCCTTCTACGCCTCCGTACTCGTCCACGAACTCGCGCACACCGTCGCCGCCCTCCGCTTCAAACTCCCCGTGCGCCGCATCCAGCTCCAGTTCTTCGGCGGAGTCTCCGAGATCGAGAAGGAATCCGAGACCCCCGGCCGTGAATTCGTCCTCGCCTTCGTCGGCCCCCTCCTCTCCCTCCTCCTCGCCGGAGCCTTCTACCTCGGCATGAAGGCCGTCGACCCCGCCACCGTCCCCGGCGTCCTCCTCGCCGGCCTGATGATCTCCAACCTGCTCGTCGCCGCCTTCAACCTGCTCCCCGGCCTCCCCCTCGACGGCGGCCGCATGCTCCGCGCCGTCATCTGGGGCATCACCGGCAAACCCATGACCGGCACCATCGCCGCCGCCTGGATCGGCCGCGGCCTCGCCGTCGCCGTCCTCCTCGGCCTGCCGCTCCTCACCCACACCGGAGCCATCGGCAACCGCACCACCGACATCGGCGGCATGGACACCGTCATGGACGCCCTGCTCGCCGCCATCCTCGCCGCGATCATCTGGACCGGCGCCGGCAACAGCCTGCGCCTGGCCCGCCTGCGCGAACACCTCCCCGAACTCAAGGCCCGCACCCTCACCCGGCGCGCCGTCCCCGTCGAGAACACCACCCCCCTCTCCGAAGCCCTGCGCCGCGCAGGCGAAGCCGGCGCCCGCGCCATCGTGATCGTCGACGGCCACGGAGACCCCACCGCCATCGTCCGCGAAACCTCCATCGTCGAAGTCCCCGAACACCGCCGCCCCTGGGTCGCCGTCAGCACCCTCGCCCGCGACCTCACCGACGGCATGAAGGTTTCAGCGGACCTCACCGGCGAAGCACTCCTCGACCACCTCCGCACCACCCCCGCCACCGAGTACCTCGTCCTCGAACCCACCGGCGAGATCTACGGAGTCCTCTCCACCGCAGACGTCGAAAGGGCCTTCGTGAAGGCCATGGCGCGGCCCCAGTCCTGAAGCCAATACACTGGTCACATGTCCGAACCGACCGGTGCCGCCCGCCGACGCGGGCCCTTCGAGGTCGGGGACCAGGTTCAGCTCACCGACCCCAAGGGCCGCCACTACACGTTCACGCTCGAAGCCGGGAAGAATTTCCACACCCACAAGGGTTCCTTCCCGCACGACGAGCTGATCGGTGCTCCCGAGGGCAGTGTTGTCCGCACCACGGGCAACGTCGCGTACCTCGCGCTGCGCCCCCTGCTCCCCGACTATGTCCTGTCCATGCCCCGCGGTGCCGCCGTGGTCTACCCCAAGGACGCAGGCCAGATCCTGGCCTTCGCCGACATCTTCCCCGGCGCCCGCGTCGTCGAGGCAGGCGTCGGATCCGGCTCCCTGAGCAGCTTCCTGCTGCGCGCCATCGGCGACCAGGGCATGCTCCACAGCTACGAGCGCCGCGCGGACTTCGCCGAGATCGCCACCGCCAACGTCGAGCGCTACTTCGGCGGCCCGCACCCCGCGTGGCAGCTGACCGTCGGAGACCTCCAGGACAACCTGTCCGACACCGACGTCGACCGCGTGATCCTCGACATGCTCGCCCCCTGGGAATGCCTGGAGGCCGTCTCCAAGGCCCTCGTCCCCGGCGGCATCCTCTGCTGCTACGTGGCCACCACCACCCAGCTCGCCCGGACCGTCGAATCCATCCGCGAGTTCGGCTGCTACGCCGAACCGCAGCCCTGGGAATCGATGATCCGGAACTGGCACGTCGAGGGCCTGGCAGTCCGCCCCGACCACCGGATGATCGGCCACACCGGCTTCCTCGTCACCGCCCGCCGCCTCGCGGACGGCGTCGAGCCCCCGCTGCGCCGCCGCCGCCCCTCCAAGGGCGCCTACGGCGAGGACTACGAAGGCCCCGGCAGCGACCGCTCCGCGTAGCCACCCGCCGGACCCACCCAACACGAAGGCGCTGTGGCGCAGTTCCCCGGACAAACCGGGAACTGCGCCACAGCGCCTTTTCGTTGTCGCCGTAACAGCCGAGCTCCAGCCCCGCTGTCGGCGCGTCCCATCCGGCCGCCCCGGACCCGGTCGTTCCACCTCCGTGTGAGGTGTGGCACGATGCTGGCTCCCCGTCACCCTTCGCACAGGAGACACCCCGCGTGCCGCACAGCCCCGCCGAGCTCGCGCCGAATGTGGACACCCTGGCGCACAGCCACGCCACGCCCCTCCACTGGCTCGCCACGGCCACCGCCATGGCCGCCGTCATAGCCACCGCGGGACTCGTCCAGCCGGCCACCGGAACCCCCGTGGACACGGCGAGCCCCGCCGCGAACGGCCCGCAGGCCACCGCCCCCGACGCCGCGGCGGTCACCTACCCGCTCGACTGCAAAGGCGCCCCGCAGGCCGTCACCGCCACCGCCCAGGGCGACCTCGACGGCGACCGCCGCCCCGAGACCGTGGCCGCCGTCCGCTGCGACGCAGGCTCCGGCACCCCGCCCCACGCGATCTACGTACTCACCCAGGACCGGGCCGAAGGCGCCCGCCCCCGCGTCGTCGCCACCCTGCTCGACACCCCCCAGCGGCAGACCGCCACCGATCTCACCGTGAGCGACGGGACCGTCACCGCAACCCTCCTCGGCTACTCCTCACCGGAGATCCCGCGCTACAGCCCGGACGTGAAGAAGCTCGCCAAGTGGCGCTGGAGCGGCGGAAAATTCCGCCAGGAGCTGACGGACTCGACCGCCAGGAGTGTTTGAAGCGTCACTCGGCGTCCGGGCCGAAGACCTCCACCCCGTCCGAGACGCGCCTCACGTGGATGCAGTCACCCGGACATTCCTTCGCCGAGTCCACCACGTCCTGGAGCAGCGTCAGCGGAACCGGAGTGGTCGCCCCCGCCGCCTGCAGCAGCTCGTCGTCGGCGCTCTTCACATACGCCAGACCATCGATGTCCAGCTCGAACACCTCCGGCGCGTACTGCGCGCAGATCCCGTCGCCGGTGCAGAGGTCCTGGTCGATCCAGACCTCAAGCGGCTCGCCGGCCCCACCGACACCGTCAGTCCGGTCGGCGGTTGCCTCCTGCTGCACGCTCATATCTCCTGCCGTTCCCTGCGCTGAGTGATCCATCCCGATCAGCTCTCGCAGCAAGTCGCGCGAGCTCTGACGGGTGTTGAACACTTCGACCTTACAACCGCCCGCTTTCAGATGTTGATGGGTGGGTATTTCCTTGGCGTGAGGGAGTACGCAAGGGTGAAGATCGGACACACCTCTACCGTCTTTGTGATCTAGGGGTTTCAATCACCACCAGCCCAGGTAGGGTCAGGAAGCGTCCAGCTCCCCTTGGAGGAGGTGAGGACCGTGGCAGCCCACGACGACGACATCAACCGCGGCATCCGGCCCGGGCGAGGGTCTGAGGACCCCGCCGGCCAGGTTGCCTATCTCGAGCAGGAAATCGCCGTCCTGCGACGTAAGCTCGCCGACTCTCCGCGACACACGAGGATTCTCGAAGAGCGGATCGTCGAGTTGCAGACAAATCTTGCCGGCGTCTCCGCACAGAACGAACGACTCGCGAATACCCTCCGTGAGGCCCGCGACCAGATCGTCGCCCTCAAGGAAGAAGTCGACCGGCTCGCACAGCCGCCGGCCGGATTCGGTGTCTTCCTGCAGTCCAACGAGGACGGCACCGTCGACATCTTCACCGGAGGCCGAAAGCTCCGCGTGAACGTGAGCCCCAGCGTCGAGCCGGAAGACCTCCGGCGCGGCCAGGAGGTCATGCTCAACGAGGCCCTCAACGTGGTCGAGGCCATGGAATTCGAGCGGGCCGGGGACATCGTCACCCTCAAGGAGATCCTCGAGGACGGCGAGCGCGCCCTGGTCGTCGGGCACACCGACGAGGAGAGGGTGGTGAGGCTCGCCGAGCCGCTCCTGGACATCACCATCCGCCCCGGCGACGCCCTCCTGCTCGAACCCCGCTCCGGCTACGTCTACGAAGTCGTCCCCAAGAGCGAGGTCGAGGAACTCGTCCTCGAAGAGGTCCCGGACATCGACTACGACAAGATCGGCGGCCTGGGCGACCAGATCGAGCTGATCCGCGACGCGGTCGAGCTCCCCTACCTCTACCCGGACCTGTTCAAGGAACACGAACTGCGCCCGCCGAAGGGCATCCTGCTCTACGGCCCCCCCGGCTGCGGCAAGACGCTCATCGCCAAGGCCGTCGCCAACTCCCTTGCCAAGAAGGTCGCAGAGGTCACCGGCCAGCCCGCCGGAAAGTCCTACTTCCTGAACATCAAGGGCCCCGAACTCCTCAACAAGTACGTCGGCGAGACCGAGCGGCACATCCGCCTCGTCTTCCAGCGTGCCCGCGAGAAGGCCAGCGAGGGCACCCCCGTCATCGTCTTCTTCGACGAGATGGAGTCCCTCTTCCGCACCCGCGGATCCGGCGTCAGCTCGGACGTGGAGAACACCATCGTCCCCCAGCTGCTCGCCGAGATCGACGGCGTGGAAGGCCTGGAGAACGTCATCGTCATCGGCGCCTCCAACCGCGAGGACATGATCGACCCGGCCATCCTGCGCCCCGGCCGCCTCGACGTGAAGATCAAGATCGAGCGCCCGGACGCCGAGGCCGCGAAGGACATCTTCGCGAAGTACCTGAAGGCCTCGCTGCCCCTGCACACGGACGACCTGTCCGAACACCAGGGATCCTCGGACGGCACCGTCCACAGCATGATCCAGACCGTCGTCGAGCAGATGTACGCCGAAACCGAGGAAAACCGCTTCCTCGAGGTCACGTACGCCAACGGCGACAAGGAAGTCCTCTACTTCAAGGACTTCAACTCGGGCGCGATGATCCAGAACATCGTGGACCGTGCGAAGAAGATGGCGATCAAGGCCTTCCTCGAGCACAACCAGAAGGGCCTGCGCGTCTCCCACCTCCTCCAGGCCTGCGTGGACGAGTTCAAGGAGAACGAGGACCTGCCCAACACCACCAACCCGGACGACTGGGCCCGAATCTCCGGAAAGAAGGGCGAGCGGATCGTATTCATCCGTACCCTTGTCACCGGAAAGCAGGGCGCCGACACCGGACGTTCCATCGACACGGTGGCAAACACCGGTCAGTACCTCTGACGAAGCGGAGCGGCTGCGGATGCCCTCCCAGGGCATCCGCAGCCGACTGCTTTACCGGACTCCCTGACTCCTTATACCGACTGCTTTTCAGCCGGTGACAGGGCAGATTCAATGACGGAAATGATCTCCCCACGAGCGCGCAGTGGTTCTAGGCTCTTCCGTACCGCCGGACGCGCAGTGCGGGGACGGGCACCGCACAGGCACACGCACCGGAGCAACAGCGGTACTTGAGCGCCGCTCCCGAAGGGGAGCGCCGCCGGGCAAGGAGGGCCGCATGACCGTACGGCGAGTAATGGGGATCGAGACGGAGTACGGGATCTCCGTCCCGGGGCACCCGAACGCCAATGCCATGCTCACCTCGTCCCAGATCGTCAACGCCTACGCGGCGGCGATGCACCGGGCGCGACGCGCCCGCTGGGACTTCGAGGAGGAGAATCCGCTGCGGGACGCCCGCGGCTTCGACCTCGCCCGCGAGGCCGCCGACAACAGCCAGCTGACCGACGAGGACATCGGCCTCGCCAACGTCATCCTCACGAACGGTGCACGGCTCTACGTCGACCACGCCCACCCCGAGTACAGCTCGCCGGAGGTCACCAATCCGCTCGACGCCGTGCTCTGGGACAAGGCCGGCGAGCGGATCATGGCCGAGGCGGCGGTCCGGGCGGCCCAGCTCCCCGGCGCCCAGCCGATCCACCTCTACAAGAACAACACCGACAACAAGGGCGCCTCCTACGGCACGCACGAGAACTACCTGATGAAGCGGGAGACCCCCTTCTCGGACATCGTGCGCCACCTGACCCCCTTCTTCGTCTCGCGCCAGGTCGTCACCGGCGCGGGCCGCGTGGGCATCGGCCAGGACGGCCGCGAGCACGGCTTCCAGATCAGCCAGCGGGCGGACTACTTCGAGGTCGAGGTCGGCCTGGAGACCACCCTGAAGCGGCCCATCATCAACACCCGGGACGAGCCCCACTCGGACGCCGAGAAGTACCGCCGCCTGCACGTGATCATCGGCGACGCCAACCTGTCCGAGATCTCCACGTACCTCAAGCTGGGCACGACGGCACTGGTCCTGTCCATGATCGAGGACGGGTTCATCAACGTCGACCTGGCCGTCGACCAGCCGGTGCGCACGCTGCACCAGGTCTCCCACGACCCGGACCTGCAGCACCTGATCACGCTGCGCAGCGGCCGGACACTGACGGCCGTGCAACTTCAGATGGAGTACTTCGAGCTCGCCAGGAAGTACGTGGAAGAGCGTTTCGGCTCCGACGCGGACGAGCAGACAACCGATGTGCTGGCCCGCTGGGAGGACGTGCTGGGCCGGCTGGAGAGCGACCCGATGAGCCTGTCGGGGGAGCTGGACTGGATCGCCAAGCGGGAGATCCTGGAGGGCTACCGGCGCCGGGACGGGCTGGGCTGGGACGCGGCGCGACTGCACCTGGTGGACCTCCAGTACTCGGACGTACGGCCGGAGAAGGGCCTGTACAACCGCCTGGTGGCCCGCGGCAAGATGCAGAAGCTGGTGGAGGAGCCGGCGGTGGAGCGGGCGGCGAGCAAGCCGCCGGAGGACACCCGGGCGTACTTCCGCGGCCGGTGCCTGGAGCAGTACGCGGACGACGTGGCCGCGGCCTCCTGGGACTCGGTGATCTTCGACCTCCCGGGCCACGACTCGCTCCAGCGGGTCCCGACGCTGGAGCCGCTGCGCGGCACGCGGGCGCACGTCAAGGAGCTCCTGGACCGCTGCCGCACGGCGGAGGACCTGGTGCGGGTGCTTTCGGGGCGGTGAGCGGTGCTTTCGGGGCCTGAAAGGGCCCTGGTCCGGGAATCATGAGAAAGACCGGACGTTATGAAAGTGCGGGGACGAATGTCGGACCCTCCTAGTAGGGTCCGGCGTAGGGTCTGATCTTGAGAGATCCCGAATCCCGGGGTCTCTCGACATGAGCGTGCGAACCGAGCGGGGTGAGGTAGACATGGCGACCAAGGACACCGGCGGCGGACAGCAGAAGGCGACGCGCTCGACCGAGGAGGTCGAGGAGGCGGCGGTCGAGGAATCGACCGACCTCAAGGAGCGCCAGGAAAAGCTCTCCGACGACGTCGACTCCGTACTTGACGAGATTGACGATGTACTCGAGGAGAACGCCGAGGACTTCGTGCGGTCCTTCGTTCAAAAAGGTGGCCAGTAAGGCCATTTGACCTTCGGATCGAAGGTTATGGCGGGATGTAAGCAAGACCGGCCGAGGGCGGAATATGAGAGCAACCGCTCGACGCCAGACGGTTTACAGGCCGCCTGTTGCCGCACGTGCTCGGCGGAGTAGTGCAACCCGCGCCGAGAGGCGAAGGGGCGGACGGTGCGGGTGAAGGTGGTCGCGCCGTCCGCCCGACCGGTGACCTCGGTGCGAGGGACCGAGGCTCAGCGCGACGAGATGATCGCCGCTCAGAGTGGGGTCTGCGTGATCTGTCAGTTGGCTCCGGCAGAGCATGTGGATCACGATCATCAGACGGGTAAGGTCCGAGGCGTACTGTGCTTCAGCTGTAACGCAGCCTTGGGGCAGTTCAAGGATCGGCCGGACGTCATACGGCGTGCAGCCGCTTACGTGGAAGGAAACCTGTGGAACCCAACACTCGTAGCACAGGGCGTCTACCGGCAGCCTTCCTGACGCCGGGGTCGTCGTCCTTCATGGACTTCCTGGGCGCGCACTCGCCCGAGATGCTGCCCGGCAACCGCAAGCTGCCGGAAGGCGTGGTCGAGGCGCCGCACGGGACGACCATCGTGGCCGCCACCTTCCCCGGCGGGGTCGTGCTCGCCGGGGACCGGCGGGCGACCATGGGGAACATGATCGCGCAGCGGGACATCGAGAAGGTGTTCCCGGCCGACGAGTACTCCGCGGTGGGCATCGCCGGTACGGCCGGCCTGGCCGTGGAGATGGTGAAGCTGTTCCAGCTGGAGCTGGAGCACTTCGAGAAGGTGGAGGGGACGACCCTCTCCCTCGAGGGCAAGGCGAACCGTCTGTCCACCATGATCCGGAGCAATCTGGGCATGGCGATGCAGGGGCTGGCCGTCGTACCGCTCTTCGCCGGGTACGACGAGGCCAAGGAGAAGGGCCGGATCTTCTCCTACGACGTGACCGGCGGCCGGTCCGAGGAGCACGGGTACGCCGCCACCGGATCGGGCTCGATCTTCGCCAGGGGATCGATGAAGAAGCTCTTCCGGCCCGATCTGACGGAGGAGCAGGCCACCACACTGGTCGTGCAGGCGCTGTACGACGCCGCCGACGACGACTCGGCGACCGGTGGGCCGGACCTGTACCGCCACATCTATCCGATCGTCACCGTCATCACGGACGAGGGATTCCGCAGGCTGACGGACGACCAGTCGCAGGAACTCGCCCGTACGGTCACCAATCGTCGGCTGGAGCAGCCCGACGGCCCGCGCGCCGCCCTGCTCTGACCATCCGTCGCCCCTCAGGAGCCCAGAAGAAAGGGACGGACAGCCGGTGTCGACTCCGTTCTATGTGTCACCCCAGCAGGCCATGGCCGACCGGGCGGAATACGCCCGGAAGGGCATCGCCCGCGGTCGCAGCCTTGTCGTGCTGCAGTACGCCGACGGCATCGTGTTCGTCGGTGAGAACCCGTCGCGTGCCCTGCACAAGTTCAGCGAGATCTACGACCGGATCGGCTTCGCGGCCGCCGGCAAGTACAACGAGTACGAGAACCTGCGGATCGGCGGTGTGCGCTACGCGGATCTGCGGGGGTACACCTACGACCGCGATGACGTGACGGCCCGCGGGCTGGCGAACGTGTACGCGCAGACGCTGGGCACGATCTTTTCGAGTGCCGGTGAGAAGCCGTACGAGGTGGAGCTGGTCGTCGCCGAGGTCGGTGCGACGGCCGCCGGGGACCAGATCTACCGGTTGCCGCACGACGGGTCGATCGTGGACGAGCACGGCTCGGTCGCGGTCGGCGGCAACGCGGAGCAGATCAGCACCTTCCTGGATCAGCGGCACCAGGACGGGATGACCCTGTCGGAGGCGCTGAAGCTGGCGGTGCAGGCGCTGTCCAGCCAGGCGAACAGTGCGGACAAGGCGATTCCGGCCGAGCGGTTGGAGGTGGCGGTCCTGGACCGGACGCGGGCGCAGCAGCGGAAGTTCAAGCGGATCCGTGGCCGGCAGCTGGCGCGGTTGCTGGAGGCGGATGTGCCGGCGGCGGCTCAGGCGGATGCCGTGTCGAACGACGAGGCGCCGGAGGACGACGCCGAGTAGGGCCGGTAGTGGTGCGTGGCCCCGGTCTGCCCGTGAGGGCGGGCCGGGGCTTCGTCGTGTTCAGGGGGTGGGGGCGGGGCCCGAGGAGGCGCGGACGACGAGTTGGACGGGAACGTCGGGGGCGGTCCAGGGGGCGTTGTCGAGGACGGCGAGGAGGGCGGTCATGCCCTGTTCGCCGACGCGTTCGGCGGGGAGGCGGACGGTGGTGAGTTCGGGATCGACGGCGGTGGCCAGGGCGAGGTCGTCGAAGCCGGTGACGGAGAGGTCGTCGGGGATGCGCAGGCCCAGGCGGCGGGCGGCCTTGCAGGCTCCGGCGGCGAGGATGTCGTCGTCGCAGATGACGGCGGTGGGTGGGGCTCCGGGTGCCGTCAGGGCGGTCTCAGTGGCCGTACGGGCGTCTTCCACGTTGAGGGGGGCCCGTACGGTGCGCAGCTCGGTTCCGGGCCCCAGGAGGGCGGCGAGGGCCTCGGCGCGGACCTGGAAGGTCCAGGTGTCGACGGCGGAGGCGAGGTGGAGGAAGCGGTGGTGGCCGAGGGCGAGGAGGTGTTCGGTGACCTGGCGCATGCCGTCGGCGATGGCGAGGTTGACGTGGGCGGCGGCGCTTCCGGCGGTGGGGTCGCTGTCGAGCATGATGAGGGGGAGGCCGTCGCCGCCGAGGGCGTCGAGTGCGTCGGCGGCCATGGAAGAGGCGATGACTCCGTCGAGGGCGGCGCGGGCGGAGGCGAAGGGGTCGCGGGCGGGGCCGGTGCCGTCGGGGGAGGGGTAGAGGACGACGCCGAAGCCGTGTTCCGCGGCGATGCGGGCGGCGCCGGTGTAGACGCGGGCGAAGAACTCGTTGGTGAGGGCGGGGACGACGAGGAGGGCGGTGCGGGTGGTGCCGAGGCGGAGGTTGCGGGCGGCGAGGTTGGGCCGGTAGCCGAGGTGGGCGGCGGTTTCGCGGACGTGGGTGGCGGTGCGTTCGGAGACGCGGCCGCGCCATTTGTCGCCGAGGACGAGGGAGACGGTGGCCTGGGAGACCCCTGCGGCGGCGGCCACGTCGCGGCTGGTGGGTCTCGTCACACGGGGCTCCTGAAGTGCGAGGTCGGAGGGGGTTGGTGCGGTCCGGTGGGTGGACCCGTCAACTGTCGCCATGGTACGTATGACGAGTCACGTTATACGTATTACCCCGGCTGGGTCCGGGCAGAAAGGGGGCGGACATGGCCGCGGGGTACGCGGAGCTGCTCAGGACCCGGCACGCCGCGAGGCTGCTGGCGGGCACGCTCATAGGCCGGCTGCCCAATGCCACGGCGCCGATCGCGATCGTGCTGTTCACGCGGGCCGAGGGCGGCAGCTACAGCCTCGCGGGCGCGCTGGCCGCCGCGTACGGGCTGGCGAACGCGGTGGGCCAGCCGTTGCTGGGCCGGGCGGTGGACCTGTACGGGCAGCCCCGGGTGCAGTTGCCGGCCGCGGTGGTCTCCGCGCTGGGCATGGTGTGGCTGGCGGTGTCCGGGACCGGGGCGGCGGTCGCCGCGTATGCCGCGGTGGTGGTCGGGGGGCTCTTCACGCCGCCGCTGGAGGGCGGGCTGCGGGCGCTGTGGCCGGGCGTGCTGGGCGGCAAGGAGGAGCGGGTGCACGCCGCGTACGCGATGGACGCGGTGGCCCAGGAGGTCATGTTCACGGTGGGTCCGCTGCTCGTGACGCTGTTCGTGGCGCTGTGGTCGCCGGCCGGGGCGCTGCTGGCGCTCAACGCGATCGGTGTGCTGGGTGCGCTGTCCGTCGTGGTCAGTGAGCCCTCCCGGCGGTGGCGGTCGGCGCCGCGTGAGGCGCACTGGCTGGGCGCGCTGCGTTCGCCGGGTCTGCTGGCGCTGCTCGGCGCGTTCTTCTTCGTGGGGACGGCGCTGGGTTCGATCACGGTGGCGGGGGTGGCGTACGCGGACGATCACGGGAACCAGGCGGTGTACGGCTGGCTGATGGCGGCGCTGGGGCTGGGCGCGCTGATCGGCGGGGTGTTCTACGGTGCCCGGCGGTGGGCGGGTGCGCCGGAGCGGCGGCTGCGGATGCTGGTGGCGCTGCTGGCGGTCTGCTACTTGCCGTTGATGCTGACGCCGGGGCCGGTGGCGATGACGGCGCTGGCGGCGCTTTCCGGGGTGTTCCTGGCGCCCGCGCTCGCGTGTGCGTTCATCGTCGTGGACCGGCACGCTCCGGCGGGCACGGTGACGGAGGCGTTCTCCTGGCTGGTGACGTTCTTCGGGGTGGGTGCGGCGATCGGTACGGCGGTCGCGGGGCCGGCGGTGGAGCTGGGCGGTACGGCTGCGAGCTTCGGCGTGGCGAGTGCGGCCGGGGGTGCGGCGCTGTTGGTTCTGACGGTCACTCAGCGGGTGCTGGCAACTGCGGGCCACAGTCGCGCGGTGGCGGGTTCGGCTGAGGGGTCGTCGGACGGGGTCGGTGAGGTGTCGTCCGGGGTCCGGTCGGAGGGCTGATCGCGGCCGGTGCGTGGGCCGATCGGCGGACCTGTCGATGGGCTGATCGGTGAGTTCGCCGGGCCGCTGTCGGACGGGTGATCGGAAACTGATCGAAACGGCGCTCTCGAACCCGGTTTCAGAAGAGGGCAGAAGGCGTAATGTTCAGTCATGGACCGCCGCATTTTCGGGCTGGAGAACGAGTACGGCGTCACGTGCACGTTCAGGGGACAGCGCCGACTGTCACCTGACGAAGTGGCGCGCTACCTCTTCCGCCGTGTTGTGTCATGGGGCCGCAGCAGCAATGTCTTCCTGCGGAACGGCGCCCGCCTCTACCTCGACGTGGGTTCGCATCCGGAATATGCAACTCCCGAATGCGACAACGTGACCGAACTGGTCACGCACGACAAGGCGGGCGAGCGCATTCTCGAAGGACTGCTCGTCGACGCCGAACGCCGCCTGCACGAGGAGGGAATCGCGGGCGACGTCTATCTCTTCAAGAACAACACCGACTCGGCGGGCAACTCGTACGGCTGCCACGAGAACTACCTGGTGGCCCGGCACGGGGAATTCTCCCGCCTGGCGGACATTCTCATTCCCTTCCTCGTCACGCGGCAGCTGATCTGCGGTGCGGGCAAGGTGCTCCAGACCCCCCGGGGTGCGGTCTACTGCGTGAGTCAGCGGGCCGAGCACATCTGGGAGGGCGTCAGCTCCGCGACGACCCGCTCGCGGCCGATCATCAACACGCGGGACGAGCCGCACGCGGACGCCGAGCGCTACCGTCGGCTGCACGTGATCGTCGGTGACTCGAACATGTCCGAGACGACCATGCTGCTCAAGGTCGGCGCCACCGACCTGGTGCTGCGCATGATCGAGGCGGGCACGGTGATGCGGGACCTGACCCTGGAGAACCCGATCCGGGCGATCCGTGAGGTCAGCCACGACATCACGGGGCAGCGCAAGGTGCGTCTGGCGAGTGGCCGGGAGGCTTCGGCGCTGGAGATCCAGCGGGAGTACTACGACAAGGCGGTGGACTTCGCCGAGCGCCGGGGCATCCGTACCGGTGTGGTGGACCAGGTGCTGGAGCTGTGGGGCCGGACCCTCGACGCGATCGAGGCGGAGGACCTGGACCGGATCGGGACCGAGATCGACTGGGTCATGAAGTACCAGCTGATCGAGCGGTACCGGGGCAAGCACAACATGACCATGTCGAATCCGCGGGTGGCTCAGATAGACCTCGCCTACCACGACATCCACCGTCGGCGCGGGCTGTACTACCTGCTGGAGCGCAAGGGGCAGGCGGCGCGGATCTGCAACGACCTGAAGATCTTCGAGGGCAAGTCGGTGCCTCCGCAGACGACGAGGGCGCGGCTGCGCGGCGATTTCATTCGCCGGGCGCAGGAGCAGCGGCGGGACTTCACGGTGGACTGGGTGCACCTCAAGTTGAACGACCAGGCGCAGCGGACCGTGCTGTGCAAGGACCCGTTCCGGTCGGTGGACGACCGGGTCGAGAAGCTGATCGCCGGAATGTGAGCCGGCGCGGCACCGGTGTGCCACCGGCAACGCATGTGGGCAGTGTGACATCGCGCTGATCTTGGGCAGGGCCCCCTACGGATCTCGTACGGGGCCCTGCCCACGGCTTAGAGTGGCGGGCGACCGCCTTGCCGTCTGAGATCTGAGGAACCCGTGCGCCGACTTGCCGGCTTGCTTGTCGTACCCCTTCTGCTGCTGTCGACAGCGGCCTGTGGCGACGACAGCGGCTCCGACTCCGCCCAGATGAAGAACGGGGCGCCCGCGATCACCAAGGGTGCCAAGTTCGGGGAGACGCCCACCCTGTCGAAGGGGAAGGGCGAGCCGCCGAAGGAACTGAAGGTGGTGACCATCAGCGAGGGCGACGGCCCGGCGCTGAAGAAGGGCGACATCGCCCAGGTCAACTACCTCGGCCAGGTGTGGGACGGCAAGGCGCCGTTCGACGCCAGCTTCGGCAAGGGCAAGCCCTTCGACGTCACCATCGGCGCGGGCATGGTCATCAAGGGCTGGGACCAGGGCCTGGAGGGCCAGAAGGTCGGCAGCCGCGTCGAGCTCGTGATCCCGCCGGCCCTCGGCTACGGCGAGCAGGGCTCGGGCGACAAGATCAAGCCGAACGCCACGCTGGTCTTCGTCGTGGACATCGTCAAGGGCACCTCCGTCCCGGCCTCGGCCACGGGCAAGGAGGTCGCGCAGGACAACAAGGACCTGCCGAAGGTCGGTACGAACACGGACGGCAAGGAAGTCGCCGTGACCGTCCCGAAGGACACCGCCGCGCCGGCCAAGCTGGTCTCGAACTACATCCTGGAGGCCGACGGCGCCGCGGTGAAGGACACCGACAGCGTCGTCGTCAAGTTCCACGGCAAGACGTGGAAGGACGACAAGACCTTCGAGAGCACGTACACCAGCGACACGACGGTCACCTGGCCGATGGAGCAGCTCTCGGTCAAGGGTCTGAAGGAAGGCCTGCTCGGCAAGAAGGTCGGCAGCCGGATCCTGCTGGTCATCCCGCCGGACATGGCCTTCGGTGACAAGGAGCAGGGGACGATCCCGGCGAATTCGACGCTGGTGTTCAGCCTCGACATCCTCGCGGTGATGTAAGACTGTTCCGGTTGACCAGTTCGTACCTATGAGGAGCAGTTCCGTGAGCAACGAGCTCAGCAAGCCCGAGATCGACTTCCCCGAGGGCGAGGCCCCCAAGGTCCTCGTCAAGGAGGACATCTGGGAGGGCGACGGTGCCGAGGCCAAGGCCGGCGACCAGGTCTCCGTCCACTACGTGGGCGTGGCCTTCTCCACCGGCGAGGAGTTCGACGCCTCCTGGAACCGTGGCTCCGCGCTCCAGTTCCGGCTCGGTGTCGGCCAGGTCATCGCCGGCTGGGACCAGGGTGTCCAGGGCATGAAGGTCGGCGGCCGCCGCAAGCTCGTGATCCCCGCGGACCTCGCCTACGGCGACCGCGGCGCGGGCGGCGCGATCGCCCCGGGCGAGACCCTGATCTTCGTCTGCGACCTGATGAAGGTCGGCTGATCCGGGTATCCGCGATCAGTGGAGGGGCCCCCGCCGTCCGGCGGGGGCCCCTCGCTTTTGTCCGGGCCCGCCGGGGCGGTACGGTCAACGGTCACGAGTGTGTGTGTCGAGAGCGGGGGAACGGCGTCGATGGCGATTGCCAAGGCCGAGCGGCTGATGAATCTGGCGCTGTGTCTGCTGGGGACCCGCCGGCCGCTCAGCAAGCGCGAGTTGCGCGGTTCCATCGAGGCCTACATGGAAGCCGGCAACGACGAGTCCTTCAACCGCATGTTCGAGCGGGACAAGGACGATCTGCGTGAACTCGGCCTGGTCATCGAGACGGTGGAGAACCTGGAGGGCGAAACCGGCTACCTGGCCCGCCGGGACAGCAACCGGCTGCCGCCCGTCTCCCTGGACGCCGAGGAGGCCGCGGCCCTGGGGCTCGCCGCCAAGGTCTGGCAGCAGGCCCGCCTCGCGGGCGCGGCCAGCGGCGCCCTGCAGAAGCTGCGCGCCGGCGGGATGCCGGAGGCGGGTGACCCGTACGAGGGCCAGCACAGTGCCATCGAGCCGCGCATCCCGGTCCACGAGGCGGCCTTCGAGCCGCTGATGCTGGCCTGCCGGGACCGCCGGCCGGTGGTCTTCGACTACCGCAAGTCCACGGCCGCCCGGCCCGAGACCCGGCAGGTGGAGCCGTGGGCGCTGGAGTGCTGGCGCGGTCACTGGTACCTGGCCGGCTTCGACCGCGACCGCGGGGCGGAGCGGGTGTTCCGGCTGTCGCGGATCACCGGCAAGGTGCGCTCGCGCGCCGCCAAGTACACCGCCGAGGTGCCGGACGTGGTGACCGTGCGGGAGACCGTGGCGAGCTGGGCCGGGGAGAGCGCGGACCGCTCCGCGCGCATCCGGCTGCGGGCCGGCGCCGGCTACCCGCTGCGGGCCAAGGCCACCGCCGTGCGCGAGGGCGGCGACGGCTGGGACGAGCTGGAGATCCCGTACGGGCACGGGCTGGACGCCTGGCTGGTGGAGTTCGGCCCGGACGTCGTGGTTCTGGAGCCGGCCGACCTGCGGGCGGACGTGGTGGACCGGCTGCGCGCCGTCGCCAAGGGCTGACCCGCAGATCAGCGGCCCTGGACATCAGCGGCCCGGAACATCAGTAGCAACGCCCTGAGGGGGAGACGTACCAGCATGGCTGCCAACGCCATCGACCAGACCCGCCGGATGCTGTCCCTGGTCACGTACCTGCGCGAGCGCCCGGGCGCGCACGTCGCCGACGTCGCGCGCGCCTTCGGGATCACCGAGGACGAGCTGATCTCGGACCTCGACGTGCTGCCCATGTGCGGGACCAGCTTCCGGGGCGGGGACCTGCTCGACATCGACACCGACGGGGAGCGCATCTGGTGGCGCAACCCCGACGCCTCGGGGGAGTCCACCGCGGAGCCGCTGCGGCTCGCCGCCGACGAGGCGACCGCGCTGCTCGTCGCCGCCCGCGCGGTGGCGACCCTGCCCGGGCTGCGCGAGAGCGACCGGGACGCCCTGCTGCGGGCGACCGCCAAGCTGGAGGCCGCGGCGGGCGAGGCCGCGGGGGCCAGCTCCCGGCTGTCGGTGACCTTCGAATCCGAGGGCGGGGTCTTCGCGGACGTCGACCGGGCCATCGCGGAGCGCCGCCGGCTGTGGGTGCGCTACTACTCGCCCGCGCGGGACGAGCTCACCGAGCGCAAGGTCGACCCGATCCGGCTCTTCGCGGTGGGGCACACGTACATGGAGGGGTGGTGCCACCTCTCCGAGGCGCGGCGCACCTTCCGTCTGGACCGGGTGGCGGAGATCCGGCTGCTGGACGAGCGGGCCGAGCCGCCCGCCATCGAGCCGCGCGACCTGTCCGAGGGTCTGGTCCAGCCGGCCGCCGAGGATCCGGAGGTCGTGGTCGAGGTGGGTCCCGGCGGGCGCTGGGTCGCCGAGTACTACCCGCACGACAGGGCCGAGGAACTGGCCGAGGGGGGCTTGCGGATCACACTGCGCAGCCCGGACCCGGCCTCGCTGCGCCGGCTCGCGCTGCGGCTGGGCCGCGAGGGGCGGATCGTGGCTCCCGTGGAGCTGGCGGACAGTGCGCGCGGCGCGGCCCGGGAGGCACTCGCGGGGTACGGGGAACAGGTCTGAGGGGAGCAGCGGTCGATGTCGCCTACGCACGGGTCCGTCGCCTTCAAGGCGGCCTGTCCCGACTGCCACGCCCGCTTCGAGCTGGACGCGGGCGCCCTGCGGCTGGTCATCGGCGGCAGCCGGCGGACCACCTTCTACTCCTTCACCTGCCCCCGGTGCGGGGCGGCGGTACGCAAACCGGCGGGCGAGCGCATCGTGGAACTGCTGACCGGCGGAGGCGTGAGCACCCTGCGCAGCGTGTGAGCCGGTCGGTGGCCTAGGCTCTTCCCATGCTGTGGCCGATGTTCGCAATTGCCCTGGGCTTCCTCGGGATCGCCGTCCTCGCCGCGGCGGCGGTACGCGTCTACGTGGAGGTCCGCAGGCTCTCCGGGCAGGTCGCGCTGGCCAGCCGCCGGATCACCGCCGCCTCGGAGGATCTTGAGCGGGCCGCGGTCGATCTGGCCCGGGCTGGGCGGGGCGTGCGACCGTAAAGCGGGACGAACTGGTGCGATCGGGGCGTGAACAGCCGGTCCGCGCGCAAGCGGGGGTACCCCGGGGGATTGCCGGGCGTTAACCCCAGGGGGTTACGATCCTTGCCTGAGCGGTCACCGGAATCACGTCCGGGCCGACCAGAGCCACCACAACCAGCCGTTTCGGTGAGAAGGAAGACACACATGATCGGCAATCTGAAGCCCCTTGAGATCCTTCTGATCATCGCTGTGATCGTGCTGCTGTTCGGTGCCAAGAAGCTCCCCGAGATGGCCCGTTCGCTCGGCAAGTCGGCCCGCATCCTCAAGAGCGAGGCCAAGGCCATGAAGAAGGACGGCGAGGCGGAGGACGCGGCCACGGCGGCCACGGTCGCCGACCAGGCCCCGCAGCAGCCCGTCGCCCCGCGCACCATCCAGGCCGCGCCCGGTGACGTGACCAGCTCCCGGCCCGTCAGTGAGGCGAACCGCACCACCCAGGGCTGAGACCAGCCGGACAAGCCAGTCATCTGCAACGAGCCAAGGGACGTGGGTTGCTCAAGTCTGCCCGCAAGCAGGAGAAAGCGGACAAGGACGCCGAAGGGCGGATGCCTCTTGTCGAGCACCTGCGTGAGCTGAGAAACCGTCTGCTGAAGTCGGTCCTGGCGATCATCGTGATCACCGTCGTGGCGGCCTTCTTCTACAAGGACCTCATCGACTTCATGCTGAAGCCGATGCTGGACTCCGTCGGCTGCACCGACGGCGTGGTCTCGCAGCGCAACGGCCGGCCCTGCGCCGACATGACCGTGAACGGCCTGATCGCGCCGTTCTCGATCGCCCTGAAGGTCTCGCTCACCGCCGGTGTGGTGCTCTCCGCGCCGGTGTGGCTCTACCAGCTGTGGGCGTTCACCGCCCCGGGCCTGCACAGCCACGAGAAGAGGTACGCGACGAGCTTCGTCGCGGTCGGCGCTCCGCTGTTCGCCGCCGGCGCGGTACTCGCGTACAAGATCCTTCCGCAGACCGCGACGATCCTCCTCGAATTCACCCCCGAGAACGCGCGCAACCTGCTCCCGGTCGACGACTACCTCGACCTGGTCACGCGCATGGTCATCGTCTTCGGCCTCGCCTTCGAGCTGCCGCTGCTGCTGATCCTCCTCAACTTCACCGGGGTGCTCACCGCGAAGCGTCTGGCGAGCTGGTGGCGCGCCATGGTGCTGGGCATCACGATCTTCTCCGCGTTCGCGACGCCCACCGGTGACCCGCTCACCATGCTGTCGCTGGCCGCCCCGATCGTGGCCCTGTACTTCATCGCACTGGCCATCTGCCTGGTCAACGACCGCAGGCGCAAGCGCAACGACCCCGACGCGGGCCTCGACGACGACGAGGCCGCCGACCTGGACCTCACACCGGCGCCGATCGGCGCGATGGAGCCGGTCCAGGCTCCCGCCGAGCTGCCCGGCCAGGACGACGGCGGACGCCGGCGGATCAACGGTTACGACGACGCGACCTGACAGGTACATTCCGGTGCGTGAGCTCTGAGATCACCCTCTTCGTCAATCCCACCGCGGGGCGCGGCCGGGGCGCGCACGCCGCGCAGCCGGCCGCTTCCGCTTTGCGGGCCGCGGGCTTCTCGGTCCGGACCGTCGTCGGTTCGGACGGGCCGGACGCGCTGGCCCGGCTGCGCACCGCCGTCCGCGAGGGCACCGGCGCGGTGATCGCGGTGGGCGGCGACGGCATGGTCTCGCTCGCGCTCCAGGCCCTGGCGGGGACGCTCGTACCGCTCGGGGTGGTCGCGGTGGGCACCGGGAACGACTTCGCGCGGGCGATGGGGCTGCCCGTACGGGAGCCCGCGCGGGCCGGACGGCTGGCCGCCGAGGCCCTCAAGGAGGGGCGGCTGCGGGAGATCGACCTGGGGCGCGTGTGGGAGTCGCCGCGGACGGAGCCCGGGGGAGGCAGCTGGTACGGGACCGTGCTGTGCTCCGGCTTCGATTCGAAGGTCAACGACCGCGGCAACCGGATGCGGCTGCCGGCGGGCCGGTTCAAGTACGACCTGGCGATGATCGCGGAGCTGGCGGCCTTCCGTCCCTTCCCGTACCGGATCACCCTCGACGACGGCCCGGCGGTCGAGACCGAGGCCACGCTGGTGGCCGTCGGCAACGGATCCTCCTACGGCGGCGGCATGCGCATCTGCGCGGACGCCGTCCCCGACGACGGACTCTTCGACATCACGGTGGTCGGCGACTGCAGCCGGGCCACCCTGCTCAAGGTCTTCCCGCAGGTCTACAAGGGGACCCACCTCAGCCACCCGAAGGTGACCGTCCACCGGGCACGGAAGGTCACCCTGGAGGCGGCCGGGATCACCGCCTACGCCGACGGGGAGCCGCTGGGACCGCTGCCGGTGACCGCCGAGTGCGTTCCCGGGGCGGTCCGGATCGTGGGGTAGCCCGTATCTCGCAGCCGGTTTAAATGATCGCGACTGTTGTCAGAGGTGGCGGGTAGGCTCGATCTCAAGATGACCGAAGAACTCTCACCCGCCGAGCGGTACGCCGCTGCCCGGATCCGCGCCGCCGAAGAAGCCAGTGCCCTGGCCCCCTTCCGCGAGATGTACGAATTCGACCTGGATCCGTACCAGGTCGAGGCCTGCAAGGCACTGGAGGCGGGCAAGGGCGTCCTCGTGGCCGCCCCGACCGGCTCGGGCAAGACGATCGTCGGCGAGTTCGCCGTGCACCTGGCCCTCCAGCAGGGCCGCAAGTGCTTCTACACGACGCCCATCAAGGCCCTGTCGAACCAGAAGTACGCCGATCTCGTCAAGCGCTACGGCGCCGACAAGGTGGGCCTGCTGACCGGCGACAACAGCGTCAACTCCGAGGCGCCGGTGGTCGTGATGACCACCGAGGTGCTCCGCAACATGCTGTATGCGGGCTCGCAGTCGCTGCGAGGCCTCGGCCACGTCGTGATGGACGAGGTGCACTACCTCTCCGACCGGTTCCGCGGAGCCGTCTGGGAGGAAGTGATCATCCACCTCCCCGAGTCGGTCACCCTGGTCTCCCTGTCGGCCACCGTGTCCAACGCCGAGGAGTTCGGCGACTGGCTCGACACGGTACGGGGCGACACCGAGGTGATCGTCTCCGAGGAGCGGCCCGTCCCGCTGTGGCAGCACGTCATGGCCGGCCGGAGGATCTACGACCTGTTCGAGGAGGAGTCCGACCACGGCGGCCGCGGCTCCGCGCGCCGGGAGGTCAATCCCGACCTGCTGCGCATGGCGCGCGAGGAGAACAGCCGTACGTACAGTCCGAAGGACCGGCGGCGCGGCAAGATGGTCCGCGAGGCGGACCGCGAGCGCGAGCGGCGCTCCCGTGGCCGGATCTGGACCCCGTCCCGGCCCGAGGTGATCGCCCGCCTCGACAACGACGGGCTGCTGCCCGCGATCAACTTCATCTTCAGCCGGGCCGGTTGCGAGGCCGCCGTCCAGCAGTGCCTGTATGCGGGCCTGCGGCTCAACGACGACTCCGCCCGCCTCAGGGTCCGGGAGATCGTCGAGGAGCGGACGGCCTCCATCCCCACCGAGGACCTCCACGTCCTCGGGTACTACGAGTGGCTCGAAGGCCTGGAGCGGGGCATCGCCGCGCACCACGCGGGCATGCTGCCCACCTTCAAGGAGGTCGTCGAGGAGCTCTTCGTACGGGGCCTGGTCAAGGCCGTCTTCGCCACCGAGACCCTGGCGCTGGGCATCAACATGCCCGCGCGCACGGTGATCCTGGAGAAGCTGGTCAAGTGGAACGGCGAGCAGCACGCCGACATCACCCCCGGCGAGTACACGCAGCTGACCGGCCGGGCCGGGCGGCGCGGCATCGACGTCGAGGGCCACGCGGTGGTGCTCTGGCAGCGGGCCATGGACCCGGCGGCGCTCGCCGGGCTCGCGGGTACCCGTACGTATCCGCTGCGCTCCAGCTTCAAGCCCTCGTACAACATGGCCGTGAACCTGGTCAGCCAGTTCGGGCGGCACCGCTCGCGCGAGCTGCTGGAGACCTCCTTCGCGCAGTTCCAGGCCGACCGCTCGGTCGTCGGGATCTCCCGGCAGGTCCAGCGCAACGAGGAGGGCCTGGAGGGCTACCGGGAGGGCATGACCTGCCACCTGGGCGACTTCGGGGAGTACGCGCAGCTGCGCCGTGACCTCAAGGACCGCGAGACGGACCTGGCCAAGCAGGGCGCGGCCCAGCGGCGGGTGCAGGCGGCCAGTTCGCTGGAGAAGCTCAAGCCGGGCGACATCATCCACGTGCCGACGGGCAAGTTCGCCGGGCTCGCGCTGGTCCTGGACCCGGGCATGCCGGCCGGGCGGGTCAACGGGCACCGCGGGTACGAGTACGCGGAGGGCCCGCGCCCGCTGGTGCTCACCGCCGAGCGGCAGGTCAAGCGGCTCGCCGCGATCGACTTCCCGGTCCCGGTGGAGGCCCTCGACCGGATGCGGATCCCCAAGTCCTTCAACGCGCGCTCGCCGCAGTCCCGCCGGGACCTGGCGTCCCAGCTGCGGACCAAGGCCGGGCACATCACGCCGGAGCGGCGGGCCCGCGGCCGGGCCGCGGCGGCCGACGACCGCGAGATCACCCGGCTGCGGGCCGCACTGCGGGCGCACCCGTGCCACGGCTGCGACGAGCGCGAGGACCACGCCCGCTGGGCGGAGCGCTACCACCGGCTCAAGCGGGACACGGTGCAGCTGGAGCGGCGGATCGAGGGCCGGACGAACACGATCGCCCGCACCTTCGACCGGATCCACGCGCTCCTCACCGAGCTGGACTACCTGCGCGAGGACCAGGTCACCGTGCACGGCAAGCGGCTCGCCCGGCTGTACGGGGAGCTGGACCTGCTGGCCTCCGAGTGCCTGCGCGCGGGCATCTGGGAGGGCCTGAGCCCGGCCGAACTGGCGGCCTGCGTCTCGGCGCTGGTCTTCGAGGCGCGGCAGTCCGACGACGCGGTCGCGCCGAAGGTGCCGGGCGGCGCGGCGAAGGCCGCGCTGGGCGAGATGGTCCACATCTGGGGCCAGCTCGACGCACTGGAGGAGGAGTACCGCATCAACCAGGCCGAGGGCGTGGGCCAGCGCGAGCCCGACCTGGGCTTCGCGTGGGCGGCGTACCAGTGGGCCTCCGACAAGAGCCTGGACGAGGTGCTGCGCGAGGCGGAGATGCCGGCCGGTGACTTCGTGCGCTGGTGCAAGCAGGTCATCGACGTGCTGGGGCAGATCGCGGCGGCGGCGCCTTCGTCCTCCGGTGAGAGCGGGAGCACGGTGGCCCGGAACGCCCGTAAGGCCGTCGACGCGCTGTTGCGGGGTGTAGTGGCCTACAGCTCGGTCGGCTAGGCCCTTTTGGGGCTTCCTCCGAGAGCGGGGCTGGCCTGATCTGATCTCTTGCCATGATCGAATTCCCGTGCTGTGTGGGACGATCGAGCCATGAGCGGGGGAGCAGACGAAGGGCCGAGAGGCGTCGGTCGGCCACGCGTCGGTCGGCCACGCGCCGACCGGCTGAGGCCGCTGAGCGGTCGGCCGCCGCGCGAGGAACTCCTCTGCGCGGCGGCCCAGTTGTTCACGGTCCAGGGGTACGCGGCCACCACCACGCGGGCGGTGGCCGAGCGGGCCGGAATGCGCCAGGCCACGATGTACCACTATTTCGGCGGCAAGGAGGACCTCCTCGCCGAGCTGCTGGAGTCCACGGTCGCGCCTTCGCTGGCGCAGGCCCGGCGGCTGCTCGCGGATACCGGGCGGTCCGCCGCGCGGCGGCTGTGGGAGCTGTGCCGCTCCGATGTGCTGCTGCTGTGCGGGGGCCCCTACAACCTGGGGGCGCTCTATCTGCTGCCCGAGGTGGGGGGCGCGCGTTTCGCGCAGTTCCGCCGGATGCGCGGTGAACTCAAGGACGCCTACCGGGTGTTGCTGGCCGGGACCTGCGTGGGCACCGAACTGGCCCGGGACGGGGCGGCCCTGTCGCTCCGCAACGACCTGGTCTTCGGACTGATCGAGGGCGTCATGCTGATCCACCGCGCCGATCCGGCCCGGCCGGTTACGGCCTTCGCGCAGGCCACCGCCGACGCCGCGCTGCGGATCGCGGGCGTCGGCGTCGCACCCCGGGAGAAGTCCTAGGACGCCTGGCGCCGCACCTCGCTGCGTTGTCGGAGTCGCCCAAGTACGTCCAGTAATCGGGCGATCCTCCGCCTTGCGATGCCCGGCACCAGAGGCCGCGGGCCGCGCCCTTCGGGCGCCCGGCGCTACCTTCGAAACACGCCCTAGCCGCCCGTCCCGGCCTCCCAGCCGGCCCGGTCGTGCCAGGCCTGGAGGGTGCGGGCGCTCTCGAAGCGGTGGGCGGCCCCGGTGACCGGGTCGGTGAACTCCAGTACCCGGGCCAGGAGTTGCAGTGGCCGCCGGTAGTCGTCCGGAGCGGGGTCGGTGACCTGCGGATACACCGGATCGCCGAGTATGGGCAGGCCCAGGCCGTTCATGTGCACCCGCAGTTGGTGGGTGCGGCCGGTGTGCGGGGTCAGCCGGTAGCGGCCCAGCCCGCCCTGGACTCCGGTCAGTTCGACGAGGCTCTCCGCGTTGGGCTCCCCGGGGACCTCGGCCGCCGCGATGACACCGCGGGTCTTCTCGATGCGGCTGCGGACGGTGCGCGGGAGCGCGAGCGAGGGGTCGTGCGCCGCGAGGGCCTCGTACTCCTTGTGCACCCGGCGCTGCTGGAAGAGGAGCTGGTACGCCCCGCGGTCCTCGGGCCGGATGCTGAACATCACCAGTCCCGCGGTCAGCCGGTCCAGCCGGTGCGCCGGGCTGAGGGCGGGCAGGTCCAGCTCCTCGCGGAGCCTGGCCAGGGCGGTCTGGGTGACGTGGCTGCCCCGCGGGGTGGTCGCCAGGAAGTGCGGCTTGTCCACGACCAGGAGGTGCGGGTCGCGGTACAGGACGGGGACCGGGAAGGGCACCGGCGGCTCCGCCGCGAGGTCCCGGTGGAACCACAGGTAGGCGCCCGGCTCGTACGGGTCCCGCGCGCGCAGGACGCGCCCGCCGGGGCCGAGCACCCGCCCGGCGGCCAGCAGACGGGCGATGACCTCGGCGCCGGGGCCGCCCGCGTAGTGCGCGGCGAGGTAGCCGCCGAGGTCCGGCCACTTCCCGTCGGGGTCGGGGGGCAGCCGCAGCCGGACCGGGTCGATGCCGGCGCGCTGGGGGAGCGGCGATGGGGGTGGCTGGGCTCTGCGTCTCATCGGGGGACAGGCTATGCGGCTACTGCCGGGTGAAGGTGCCCAGGTGGTTGGCATCCAGGTACTCGACGCGGACCGTGCCGTCGGCGAAGGTCACCCCGGTGCGGCCGACCGCGTTCTCGCCCGCCGTCTCGAAGCTGAAGGTGTCCCCGTCGTAGTGCGCGAGCGGGAAGCGCAGGGGTTTGGGGCCGAGGGCCAGCGTGAGCGCGCCCTCGTCGTCCGCAGTCACGGTGAGCTTGCCGTAGTAGGGGTTGTCGTAGGTGCCGGCGTAGGCGGCGCTGTCCTTGGCGGGCTTCGCGGTGGTGGGCGGGTGGGCGTAGTCGGTGGGGGAGCGGCCCGCGTCCATCTGCTCGTACAGCCCGCCGGCCAGGGTCAGCCAGTCGGCGGTGACCTTGCCGTGCTCGGCGAAGTCGAAGAAGTCGAGGGCGACGGCGTCGGCCAGGCCGACGGGGGCGCCGTTGGTGAGGACGACGATGCCGAGCTGCTCCAGGGGGAGCATGGTGACGTTGGCGTTGGCGCCGAGGGCGAAGGCTCCCGAGTGGCTCAGGCGCAGCCGGCCGGCGTCGTCGTAGGAGACGTTCCAGCCGAGGCCGTAGAAGCCCGTGCGGCCGGAAGGGGTGGCGGGCGGCTGCGAGACGACCTCGGGGAGGTGCGTGCGGGCCAGGGTGTCTGCCGGGACGATCCGCTTCCCGTCGAGGGTGCCGCCGGCGAGCTGGAGGCGCAGCCAGCGGGACATGTCGCGGGCGGTGGAGCTGACCCCGCCCGCCGGGGCCTGGGCGTCGGGGTTGCGGACGAAGCGGGGGCTCCAGGTGCCGTCCGCGTTCTTGACGTGCGTGGCGGCGTGGTCGGGGGAGTTAGCGAAGGCGGTGAACTCGGTGCTCGTGTGCGTCATGCCGGCGGGCTTGAAGAGGGTGTCCGCGCTGAGCTTCTGCCAGCTGACGCCCTTGGCGCGGGCGACGGCCTCGGCGGCGGCCGTGAGGCCGAAGTTGGTGTACGCGTAGCTCGCCCGGAAGGGGGTGAGGGGTTCCAGGCGCAGGTGGTCGAGGATGTACGACTGGTCGTACCCGAGGTCTTCGAGCAGGTCGCCGGCGTGGTCGGGGAGGCCGCTGCGGTGGGAGAACAGGTCGGCGGTCGTGACGTGGCCGGTGACCCAGGGGTCCTTGAGGGAGAACCCGGGCAGGGCCGTGTGGCGGTCCCACTCGCCGGGGTCGGTGAGGGCGCCGGCCACGACGGTGGAGGAGACGGGCTTGGAGAGGGAGGCGATCTGGAAGACCGTGTCGGGGCCGACCTTCGCCGTGTCACCGGTCTCGCGGAGCCCGAAGCCCGCCAGGTGGACGACCGCGTCGTCGTGGACGACGGCCACGGAGACGCCGGGGACCCCGGTGCGGCGCATCATGTCCCGGACCGTCCCGTCGAGGCGGGCGACGGCCTTGTCGACCGCCTCGTCGCTGATCGAGGGCTTCGGCTCGGGCGGGGGGCCGGACGCGGCCGTTGCCGTCGGGGCGGCCAGGAGGATCGCGGCCCCGGCCGCCGCTGCGACTGCGCGGAGCGTGGGCATGCGCCTATTGTCCCGCCGGACGGGTGACTGCGCGCGGGGGCCGTGCGGCGCCGCTGCCGGGGGCTCTGCCCGCGGACCCCCGGCCCCCGGCGCCTCGGGCTGATGTCGTCCGCCCGGGACGACCCACTACGCGGCGGCGGCGTGGTCCTGTTCGGCCTCGACCGCGGCGTTCCAGTCGCGCTTGATCGCGCGCCAGCCCTCGTCCGTCTCGCCCAGGCGCCAGTAGCCCGAGATCGACAGGCGTTCGCGCGGGATGCCGCGTTCCAGGCGGAGGTGGCGGCGGAGGTCCTTCACGAAGCCCGCCTCGCCGTGGACGAAGGCGTGCACGTCCGTGGACGGGAACTCCAGGGAGGTGACCGCCTCCACCAGGGCCTCGCCGATCGGGCGGTCGCCGCGGTGCAGCCAGACCGGCACGACCCCGTCCGGGGTGGCGACCTTCTGCTCGCCCTGCGGACCCTCGACCTCCACGAAGGCGTGGACCCGCGCACCCATCGGCATCCGCTCCATCGCCGCGGCGATCGCCGGCAGCGCGCTCTCGTCGCCCACCAGCAGGTGCCAGCCGGCCGCCGGGTCCGGGGCGTAGGCGCCGCCCGGACCGAGGAAGCGTACGAGCTCACCCGGCTGGACCCGCGCGGCCCAGGGGCCGGCCACACCCTCGTCGCCGTGGACGACGAAGTCGAGGGTCAGTTCCATGTGCGCCGGGTCCCAGCCCCGTACGGTGTACGCGCGCTGGCGCGGCCACTGTGCCCGGGGGAAGTCGGCGCGGATCCGGTCGAGGTCCCACGGCGCGGGGTAGGTGACACCCTCCGGGGGGAAGAGGATCTTGATGTAGTGGTCGGTGAACTCACCCGCGCCGAATCCGGCCAGGCCGTCCCCGCCCAGCACGAGCCGCACCATGTGCGGTGTCAGCCGCTCGGTGCGTACGACGACGGCGGTGCCGACGGTGCGGGCGCGTCCTTCTGCCACGGTGTCTCCCCTGACTCCCCAGAAACTTAGCCTTACCTAAGTTAGCACCTCAATGGGCGAGCGCAGTGCTCAGCCGGGACACTGCGCCACCCAGACCCCACCGATGGGCTAGCGCGTCGACCAGTTCCGGCTGCGCCGGGACCGTGGGAAGGGCCGGATCGAACGGGGGCAGCGGGACGTCGGAGGCCACCTGGACCACCTTCGGGGCCACGGCCAGATAAGGACGGGACTCGTCCAGGCGCTTGCGCTGGGTCGGGGTCAGCTTCGACTTCGGGTCGTCGATCGCCGCGATGATCCCGGCGAGGTTCCCGTAGGCGTCGAGAAGCTTCGCCGCGGTCTTCTCGCCGATGCCGGGGACGCCCGGCAGGCCGTCGCTCGGGTCCCCGCGCAGCAGCGCCAGGTCCGCGTAGCCCGGGCCGTCCACCCCGTACTTCTCGCGCAGCCACGCCTCGTCCGTCACCTGGAGCGAGCCCACGCCCTTGAGGGGGTAGAGCACGCGGCGCTGCCTGGCGTCGTCGACCAGCTGGTACAGGTCCCGGTCGCCCGTGACGATGTCCACCGGGCCCGTCGCGCGGGTGGTGAGCGTACCGATCACGTCGTCCGCCTCGTAGCCGGCGACGCCCACGCGGGCGATGCCGAAGGCGTCGAGCGCCGTCTCGATGATCGGCACCTGCGGGGCGAGCGTGTCCGGGGTCTCCTCCACGTCCGGGCCGCTCGCAGTCTCCTGTGCGACCCGGTGGGCCTTGTAGGAGGGGATCAGGTCCACCCGCCAGTGCGGCCGCCAGTCGGCGTCCATGCAGGCCACCAGGTCGTCCGGGCGGTGGTCCTGGACCAGCCGTCCGATGAAGTCCAGCAGTCCGCGCACGGCGTTGACCGGAGTGCCGTCCGGAGCCTTCACGGAGTCCGGCACACCGAAGTAGGCGCGGAAGTAGAGGGATGCGGTGTCCAGGAGCATCAGGCGTCGTGTCGTCACGCAGACGATGATGCCGCAACGCGCCGACACGGCCGACGGAGGTGGCAACGGACAGTGAGCGGGCCGGTACGGGAAAAGCCGTGCACGCGAAACCGGAGGCGGTTGCTGCGTAAGGTGCTTACAGCACACCCATGTGCAACGGACAAGGGGAGGGCAGCCCCGAAATGAACGACAAGGACGACAAGGACGACAAGGGCAAGGACAAGGACGGCAAGGAACCGCTCCGAGTGGGCGTGGCCGTGCGCAAGCGGCGCCGCGCGCTCCACCTGACCCTTGCCGCCGTGTCGGCGCGCAGCGGCCTGTCGGTCCCCTTCCTGAGCCAGATAGAGAACGAGCGGGCCCGGCCCAGCATGCGGTCCCTGGAGCGGGTCGCGGACGCGCTGGAGACCACGGCCGTCGAGCTGCTGGCCGCCTCCGACACCGCGCGCACGGTGGACCTCGTACGGGCCGGCGACGAATCCGGGCTCACCCCGGTCCCCGGCGTGCGGCCCCTCGTACGCGGGCACCACCAGCTGCACGCGCTGGAGTTCACCGGGGACCAGGACGCCGGGCGGGAGTACCAGCACCGCAACGACGAGCTGATGTACGTGGTCGCCGGCGCCTGCCAGGTGGAGGCGGAGGGGCGCGCCTACCGGCTGGAGAGCGGCGACGCGCTGTTCCTGTCGGGCGGCGTACGCCACCGCTGGCGGGCCGTCACCGAGGACACCCGGCTCCTGGTGGTCGCGGTGGGCGAGCACATCCACGCGACGTCCGAGCCGCCGTCCCCCGGGCATTGAGCGGCGTGCGGCGGGTCGTCTCGCTGGTGCCTTCGCTGACCGAGGCGGTGGCTGTGAGCGCGCCCGGGCTGCTGGCCGGGGTCACGGACTGGTGCACCCACCCGGCGGACCTGGGGGGCGCGGTGCGGATCGGGGGGACGAAGAACCCCGACGTACGCGGGATCGTCGAGCTGCGCCCGGACCTGGTGATCGCCAACGAGGAGGAGAACCGGGCCCCGGACCTGGAGGCCCTGCGGGCGGCCGGGGTGGAGGTGCTGGTCACCGAGATCCGGGACCTGCCCCAGGCGCTGCGTGAGCTGGACCGGGTACTGGTGGGGGCACTGGGGCTGACGAGGCCCGGGTGGCTCTCGGACGCGGAGAACGCGTGGGCGCGGGTGGAACCGGTCGGCCCGCTCCGGGCCTTCGTACCCGTGTGGCGGCGGCCGTGGATGGTGCTGGGCCGGGACACCTTCGCGGGTGACCTGCTGGCACGCCTGGGCGTACGCAACGTCTACGCCGGGCACGGGGAGCGGTATCCGCGGATCCCGGTGGAGGAGCTCGCCGCGGCCGCCTGCGATCTGGTGGTGCTCCCGGACGAGCCGTACCGCTTCACCGCCGACGACGGCCCGGAGGCGTTCCCGAACCTGCCCGCCGCGCTGGTCAGCGGCCGCCACCTCACCTGGTACGGGCCCTCGCTGGCCGAGGCCCCGGCCGTCCTGGCCGGGGCCCTGCGCGCGGCGCGCTGACCTGGCCCTCGCATCCTGCCGCGATGCGTACCGGAAGATCTTCTGGCCTCGCCGCCGGAGCGGCGCTGCTGGCGGCCGCCTGCACCGCGCCCGCCTCGTCCCCGTCGGCTGCCCCGGCCGGGGCCGGGCCGTCGTCACCGGCCTCCTCCGCCCCGGCGGCGGCCGGGCGGCTCGGTGGCGCCGAACCCCGTGGTGGAACTGGGCCGCCTCCAGCCCGTCGCGCTCCAATCCGGTGAAGGACCCGGACGGTACGTTCTGCGCCGAGAACCAGCCCGGCGACGTCTGGTTCCTCGCCGGCAGCTTCGGTGAGGAGCGTCGGCGCACCTGCTCGGTGCCCGCCGGGCGGCCGGTGGCCTTTCCCCTGGTCAACCTGGTCGCCGGCGCATCCGGTTGCGCGAGCTGGATGAAGGGGGCGAAGGGCGCCGCGGTGCTTGACGGCAAGCCGCTGACGGTGGAGCGGTACGAGGCTCCGCGATCCGGCTGACGGGCGTCGGGGGGAATCCAGTGACGGACGGGGCGGGCACCTTCGAGGCACTGGCCTGCGGCCTGTGGGTGCAGCTCGACCCTCTGTCGCCCGGTCCCCACACCCTGCGGATCGCGGGTTCCTCCGGCTCCTTCAAACTCTCCGTGGGGTACGAGCTCCAGGTCGGCTAGCCGACGAGGAGGCGGCCGGCGGCCAGGCCGCGCAGGGTGTGGGCGGCGGCCAGGAGCCAGGCGGTCAGCAGGGCCAGGAAGAGCGCCGAGGCGAGCCAGGCGAAGGCGGTCAGGCCGGTGTGGCGGGCCAGGCCGGCGGCGCCGGTGACACAGGTGCCGACGGGGAAGGTCAGGGCCCACCAGGTCATCGCGAAGCCCATGCCGTTGCGGGCGGCCCGGATCAGCATGGCCGTGGCCAGGGCCAGCCACAGCAGGGCGAAGCCCATCACGGGGACCCCGTAGACGACGGCGAAGGCGCCGAGCGCACCGGCGTAGGGGGCGCCGATCGACCCGGGGGCCATGTCGGCGAGCTGGTTGACGGCGGTGGTGGACTGGCCGAGGGGGCCGAGGACCAGGAAGAGGGTCGGGGTGAGGGCCAGGGGGAGCGGGCCGCCGACGATCAGCCGGCCGAAGACCAGGGGGAGCATCAGCAAGGTGGCGAACAGGCTGATGCCGAACATGGCGTAGCACGCGAGCAGCACGGCCTCGCGGGGCTGTCCGGCCGGCAGGTGGGGTATCAGCAGCGGGCCGAGCGCGGCGGAGACCATGGGGGCGACCAGGGGAAGCAGCCAGACGGGGGTGGCCTGCTTCGCCTCGACCTTGTGGCGGACCACCATCAGGTAGGGCACCGCCACCGCCATGACCAGGCCGATCGCGGTACCGGCGGTGAACAGCACGGCGTCCACGGCGACGGCGGCGCCCGTCCCGATCAGGTCCTTGCCGACGATCAGGGTGGCGCCGCCGACGGCCAGCAGTGCCATCGAGAGGCAGCCGTAGAAGGGGGCGACGGCGGGGTCGAGGAGGTGGGCGCGGGCCTGGTCGCGGTGGTGGATCCAGTGCCCGGCGCGCGCGGTGAGCAGCGCGGCGAGGGCGACTGCGGACAGCGCCCAGACGATCTGGCAGACCACGCGCTGGCCGGGGAGCTGGTACGGGAGGATCGCGCCGGCGTTGGCGACGATCGCCGTGCCCATGACGGAGGCGTACCAGTTGGGGCCGAGGTGCCGCAGGGCCTTGTGGGCCCGGGGAGCGGTCTCGGGGGTGGAGGTGGTGGTGCGGGGTCGCACGATGGTGGTGGCCATGGGCACAGCGTGCAGCCGCGGCGAGTCGGGCGGCAGAGGGCATCTTCCTATGAGGCCATAAACTGATGTTATGGGTGATGAGGAGTGGGTGCCGCTGGCACACCGGGTGCCGGACCTGGGCGCGCTGGAACTGCTGCTCGCGGTCGCGCGCGTCGGCAGCCTGAGCGGCGCGGCCCGGCGGCTGGGAATCACCCAGCCCGCGGCGAGCAGCCGGATCCGGGCGATGGAGGCGCGGCTGGGGGTGGCGCTGGTGGACCGCTCGCCGCGGGGTTCGACGCTGACGGCGGAAGGCGCGCTGGTCACCGACTGGGCCCGGCGGGTGGTGGAGGCGGCCGAGGCGTTCGACGCGGGGGCGCAGGCGCTGCGCGGGCGGCGCGACTCGCGGCTGCGGGTGGCCGCCAGCATGACCATCGCGGAGTACCTGATGCCGGGGTGGCTGATCGCGCTGCGCGGGCAGCGGCCGGACACGGCGGTGTCGCTGCACGCCGGGAACTCGGCGCTGGTCGCGCAGCGGGTCCTCGTGCACGAGGCGGACCTCGGCTTCGTGGAGGGGCTGACGGTTGCGGAGGGGCTCGACTCGGCGGTGATCGCGCAGGACCGCCTCGTGGTGGCGGTGGCGCCGGGCCACCCGTGGGCGCGGCGTTCGCGGGGTGTGGAGGTGGCTGAGCTGGCGTCCGCGCCGCTGATCCTGCGGGAGCGGGGGTCGGGAACGCGGCAGGTGCTGGACGCCGCGCTGGCGGGGAGCGGGGGGCTGGCGGCGCCGCTGCTGGAACTGGCTTCGACCACCGCCGTGAAGGCGGCGGCGCTGAGCGGCGCGGGGCCGTGCGTGCTCTCGGAGCTGGCGGTGGTGGACGAGCTGGCGGCGCGCCGGCTGGTGGAGGTGCCGGTTTCGGACGCCGTCCTCGGGCGGGCCCTGCGGGCGGTCTGGCCGGCGGGCTCCCGGCCGGCGGGCCCGGCCCGTGACCTGCTGTCGCTGACCCGGGGCAAGGCCTAGCAGCGGCGCCGTTGCCGGGGCTCCGCCCGGACCCCGCGCTTCAAACGCCGGCGGGGCTGGATTTGGCCGCCCGGCGTTTGAAGGCGTACCCGCGTAGCGGTTACGGCGCCGGGGCCGCCGCGCGGGCGGCGGCGGCTTCGATCAGGGACGCCAGGACGCGGGTGTCCTTGTCGCGCTCCGGGTGCCACTGGACGCCCAGCACCCACCGCTTCGGGTCGGGGAGTTCGATCGCCTCCACCGTGCCGTCGACCGCGTGGGCCGAGACCACCAGGCCGCTGCCCAGGCGTTCGACGGCCTGGTGGTGGTAGGTCGGGACGTCCGCCTCCTCCGGGACCAGGGCCGCGTACCGGGTGCCCGGGACCGGGCGGACGGGGTGCCAGGAAAAGGTGCCCGGCGTCTCGAAGTGGCCGTCGATGTGCTGGACCAGCGTGCCGCCCAGGGCCACGTTCAGCGCCTGCATGCCCCGGCAGATGCCGAGCAGCGGCATGTCCGCCTCCAGCGCGGCCGAGATCAGGGCCAGTTCCCACTCGTCGCGGACCGTCGCGGGGGGACCCGTACGGGAGTCACGGGCGGCGCCGTAGAGGGCCGGGTCCATGTCCGGGCCGCCCGCGACGACCAGGCCGTCCAGTCGGCTCAGCACCTCCGCCGCCGCCCCTGGTCCGTCCGGCGGGAGCAGCACGGCCGCACCGCCCGCCGCCTGGACGAGTTCGTAGTACCCGGTGGGTACGAGCGCCGTGTCGAGGTCCCACACGCGGTAGCGGGTGGATTCCTCCACGTAGGTGGTGATGCCGATGAGCGGCCGTGGCACGGTCTTTACCTCCAGGGGCAAGGTAGGGGTCGAGGTCTGAGCCGGGGTCTGAGCCGGGGTCAGGATTTCAGTCGCGGGCCAGCTCCGCCTCGGCTTCCGCCAAGGCCGCGAACTCCTCCTCCGGGGCCGAGGCCACGAGGTGGTGCCGACTGTAGATCGCGAAGTAGGCGAGGGCGACGGCGTACACGGCCAGGGCGATGAATGCCGCGTCCTTGTCCACCAGGAAGGTGGCGACGAGGGCCGACAGGGCGAGTACGAAGGCCACCGAGGAGGTCAGGATTCCGCCGGGGGTGCGGTACGGGCGGTCCAGGCCCGGCTCCCGGCGGCGCAGCACCATGTGCGAGAGGGCCATCAGGGCGTAGGAGATGGTCGCGCCGAACACCGCGATGTTCAGCATCCGCGCGCCGTCGCCCGTGGCGGCGGCGAGCGCGAAGCCGATCGCGCCGGGGATGACCAGGCCCAGGTACGGGGCCTTGCGCTTGGAGGTCAGGGAGAGGAACCGGGGCAGGTAGCCGGCCCGGGAGAGGGCGAAGAGCTGGCGCGAGCCCGCGTAGATGAGGGAGAAGAACGAGGCCACCAGTCCGGCGAGGCCCGCGTAGTTGACGAAGCGGCTGAGCGCGGTCGGGCCGCCGTCCCCCTCCAGCGCCACGACCAGCGGGTTGCCCGCCGACTTGACGGCGTCCGCGCCCTGCGCGCCCGTCGCCGCGAAGAAGGTGATCAGCGCCAGCAGGGCGAGGATGCCCATGGAGATGGACAGCGCCTTCGGCATGGAGCGGACCGGGTCCTTGGCCTCCTCGGCCGCCAGCGGTACGCCCTCCACGCCCAGGAAGAACCACATGCCGAAGGGGAACGCGGCCCAGATGCCCAGCACGCCCAGCGGCAGCCAGGAGTTCGAGCCGAAGGCGTTCGCGTCGACAGGGATGTCGTTCAGGCCGTCGGCGCTGAACTCGGTGAAGGCGCCCACCGCGAAGATCAGCAGTGCGGCGACGGCGACGGCGGTCACGACGAGGCTGAAGCGCAGGGCCTCGCCGACGCCCCAGAGGTGGACCCCGATGAAGACGACGAAGCAGCCGAGGTAGACGGGCCAGCTGGAGGTGAGGCCGAAGAGGCCGAGGGACTCGACGTAGTCGCCGATGAAGATGACGATCGCGGCCGGGGCCAGGATGTACTCGATGAGGATCGCGGTACCGGTGAGGAAGCCGCCCCAGGGGCCCAGCGCGCGGCGGGCGAAGCCGTAACCCCCGCCCGCCGTCGGCAGGATGGTGGACAGCTCCGCCAGGGAGAAGACCAGGCACGCGTACATCGCGCCCATGAGCACGGTGGCGATGGCGAGGCCGCCGAAGCCGCCCTTGTCGAGGCCGACGTTCCAGCCGGAGAAGTCCCCGGAGACGACGTACGCGACGCCCAGGCCGGTGAGCAGAAGCCAGCCGGCGCTGCCGCGGCGCAGCGTGCGACGCTCCAGATAGTCGGCGGACGTGTCGCCGCCCTCGGGGGTCGTGGGGGGTGCGGGTACGGCTGTCAGCCGTGCCTCGATGTCGTCGGCCATCGTGCGCTCCTGCCTCGGGGCAATGGTTGTGGGGCGTACCTTTGCCGCATTGCAGTGGAGTGCGCAAGACCTCTGCGTTAAACGGAGGTTACGAAACCCTCCCGATGTTCAGGTCAGGAAGCCCCGCAGCAGCGCCGCCGTGCCGCAGCAGTGCTCGCGCATCGTCTCGCGCGCCCCGGCCGCGTCCCGCTCCAGCACGGACTCCACCAGCGAGGTGTGCTGCTGCTGCGAGTGCTCCAGGTTGCGCACCAGCAGCGGGATGCAGTCCAGCAGGTCGTTGACCGTGGCCCGGACCGCCGCGTACTGGGCCGTCAGGGTGGCGGAGCCGGCCAGTTCGCACAGGGTCAGGTGGAAGAGCGTGTCCTGGCGGCGGTAGTCGGCGAGCGGGGCGTCGTGGGTGGCGGTCAGGGCGGCGAGCAGCCGTTCGGTGCCCTCCTCGGTCAGCCCCTGGGAGGCGCACAGGCCGGCCGCTCCCACCTCCAGGACCTCGCGGAACCGCAGGGCGTCCTCGATGTCCACGCCCGCGACCCGCCGGCGCAGCTCCTCCTCGACGATGCCCGCCGGGGTGTCGGGCCGGGGCAGCACGAACGTTCCGCCGTACCGTCCGCGCCGCGCCTCCACCAGCCCCTGGTCCTGCAGTACCTTCAGCACCTCGCGCAGCGTGACCCGGCTGATCCCCATCCGCTCGGCCAACTCGCGCTCGGGCGGTAGCCGTTCGCCGGCCGGCACCAGGCCCAACCGGACCACCTGGAGGATCTGTTCGAGCGCCTCCTCGAAACCGTTGCCCGCCCGCACCTGCCGCAGTACGGGATTCAGCCGCGCGATCGCGCCGCCCTCGCTCGCCGTGTCGGTCATCTCGGCTCATCCCCTTCCCAAGCAATGGTTCTATTCAATACCTTAGGCCCACTCGGCTCACCGAAGGAGAGATTCCAGTGGTAGACCGCAAGCCCCCGCTCGCGACCGAGGAGCTCCGCTCCCTGGTTGCCAGTGGTGAGATCGACACAGTCGTCCTGGCCTTCCCCGACATGCAGGGACGCCTCCAGGGCAAGCGGTTCGCCGCACAGTTCTTCCTCGACGAGGTCCTCGCCCACGGCACGGAGGGCTGCAACTACCTCCTCGCCGTCGACACCGACATGAACACCGTCGACGGATACGAGATGTCCTCCTGGGACCGGGGCTACGGCGACTTCGCCATGCACCCCGACCCCGCCACCCTGCGCCGCATCCCCTGGAACCCCGGCAGTGCCTTCATCCTCGCCGACCTGGCCTGGAACGACGGCTCTCCGGTCGTCGCGGCGCCCCGGCAGATCCTGCGCCGCCAGCTGGAGCGCCTCGCCGAGCACGGCTACACCGCGATGGTCGGCACCGAGCTGGAGTTCATGGTCTTCCAGGACACCTACGAGCAGGCCTGGAACGCGGGCTACCGCGGCCTGACACCCGCCAACCAGTACAACATCGACTACTCCGTCCTCGGGACCGGGCGCATCGAACCCCTGTTGCGCCGCATCCGCAACGAGATGCAGGCCGCGGGCCTGATCGTCGAGTCGGCGAAGGGGGAGTGCAACCTCGGACAGCACGAGATCGCCTTCCGCTACGACGAGGCGCTCACCACCTGCGACCAGCACTCCGTGTACAAGACGGGGGCCAAGGAGATCGCCGCGCAGGAGGGCGTCTCGCTCACCTTCATGGCCAAGTACGACGAACGGGAGGGCAACTCCTGTCACATCCACCTCTCGCTGAACGACGCCGACGGACGCAACGCGATGGCCGGGGACGGACCGGGCGGCATGTCACCGGTGATGCGACACTTCCTGGCCGGCCAGCTGGCCGCACTGCGCGACTTCTCCCTTCTCTACGCCCCGAACATCAATTCGTACAAGCGTTTCCGGCCGGGATCCTTCGCACCGACCGCCGTCGCCTGGGGCGTGGACAACCGGACCTGCGCCCTGCGGGTCGTCGGCCACGGCCGCTCCATGCGCTTCGAGAACCGCCTTCCCGGCGGTGACGTCAACCCCTACCTCGCCGTCGCCGGTCTGGTCGCGGCCGGGCTCTACGGCATCGAGAACCGCCTGGAACTGCCCGAGGCCTGCGGCGGGAACGCGTACACCGCCGACTACGCGCACGTCCCCGCGACCCTGCGAGAGGCCGCCGAGCTCTGGGAGAACAGCGAGATCGCCAAGGCCGCGTTCGGCCCCGAGGTGGTCGCCCACTACCGGAACATGGCCCGCGTCGAACTCGACGCCTACGACTCCGCCGTAACGGACTGGGAGCTGCGCCGCTCCTTCGAACGCCTGTAACCGTCCACCGAAAGTCTGAGAGGCACCACGTGACCGATGCGCTGGCCCCACTCGATCTGAGAGTGCTGAATCCGGCCACCGAGGAAACCGTCGCCATCGTCCCGGCCGCCACACGGGACGATGTCGACGCCGCCGTCGCCCGAGCCGCCGCCGCCCAGCGCGGCTGGGCGGCGGCGGCACCCGCCGACCGCGCCCGGCTGCTGCGCCGCTTCGCCGCGGTCGTCGACGGGCACATCGAGGAGCTGGCCCAGCTGGAGGTCCGCGAAGCCGGACACACCGTCGGCAACGCCCGCTGGGAAGCGGGCAACGTCCGCGACCTGCTCGAATTCGCCGCCGGGGGAGTGGAACGGCTCTCCGGCCGCCAGATCCCCGTCGCCGGCGGCATCGACGTCACCTTCCTCGAACCCCTCGGCGTCATCGGCGTGATCGCCCCCTGGAACTTCCCCATGCCGATCGCGGCCTGGGGCCTGGCCCCGGCCCTCGCCGCGGGCAACGCCGTCATCCTCAAGCCCGCCGAGACCACACCGCTGACCGCGCTGCGCCTCGCCGAACTCGCCCTCGAAGCCGGGATCCCCGAACACCTCTTCCAGGTGCTCCCCGGCCACGGGGCGGTCGCGGGCGACGCGCTCGTCGAGCACCCCGGCGTCGCGAAGATCGTCTTCACCGGCTCCACCCGCGTCGGCAAGCAGATCATGGCCAAGTGCGCCGACCGGGTGAAGCGCGTCACCCTCGAACTCGGAGGCAAGAGCCCGAACATCGTCTTCGCGGACGCGGACCTCGAAGCCGCCGCGGCCGCCGCCCCCATGGCCTTCCTCGACAACACCGGCCAGGACTGCTGCGCCCGCACCCGGATCCTCGTACAGCGCTCCGCGTACGACCGCTTCCTGGAGCTGGTCGCCCCCGGCATCGAATCGGTGCGGGTCGGCGACCCGTCCGACGAGAAGACCCAGATGGGCCCGCTGATCTCCCGGCCGCAGCTGGAGCGCGTACGGTCCTACGTCACCGACGACCTCACCGCGATCCGCGGCACCGCCCCCGACGGACCCGGTTTCTGGTACCCGCCGACCCTCGTCACGGACGTTGCCCCCACGGCGCCCGTGGCCGCCGAGGAGGTCTTCGGCCCGGTCGCCGTCGTCCTGCCCTTCGAGGACGAGGACGACGCCGTCCGCCTGGCCAACGCGACCGAGTACGGCCTCTCCGGTTCCCTGTGGACCCGCGACATCGGCCGTGCGCTGCGCGTCTCGCGCGCCGTCGCCGCCGGCAACCTGTCCGTCAACTCCCACAGCAGCGTCCGCTACTGGACCCCCTTCGGCGGCTACAAGCAGTCCGGCCTCGGCCGCGAGCTCGGACCCGACGCCCTCACCGCTTTCACCGAGACCAAGAACGTCTTCATCAGCACGGAGGCCTGAAAACCATGTCCAGTCAGACCACTGAAGAGATCATCTGCCGCCGACTGGTCGGCCGCACCGCCGTCATCACCGGCGCCGGCAGCGGCATCGGTCTCGCCACCGCCCGCCGCCTGGCCTCCGAGGGCGCCAACATCGTCTGCGGCGACATCGACGAGACGGCCGGCAAGGCCGCGGCGGAGGAGGTCGGCGGCACCTTCGTGAAGGTCGACGTCACCAGCCCCGAGGAGGTCGAGGCCCTGTTCAAGACCGCCTTCGACACCTACGGCTCCGTCGACATCGCCTTCAACAACGCGGGCATCTCGCCCCCGGACGACGACTCCATCCTCACCACCGGCCTGGAGGCCTGGAAGCGCGTCCAGGACGTCAACCTCACCTCCGTCTACCTCTGCTGCAAGGCCGCACTCCCCTACATGCAGCGCCAGGGCCGAGGCTCGATCATCAACACCGCCTCGTTCGTGGCCATCATGGGCGCCGCCACCTCGCAGATCTCCTACACCGCCTCCAAGGGCGGCGTCCTGGCCATGTCCCGCGAACTCGGCGTCCAGTTCGCCCGCGAGGGCATCCGCGTCAACGCCCTGTGCCCGGGACCGGTCAACACCCCGCTCCTCCAGGAGCTCTTCGCCAAGGACCCGGAGCGCGCCGCCCGCCGCCTCGTGCACATCCCGCTGGGCCGCTTCGCCGAGCCCACCGAGATCGCCGCCGCCGTCGCCTTCCTCGCCAGCGACGACTCCTCCTTCATCAACGCCACCGACTTCCTCGTCGACGGCGGCATCTCGGGCGCCTACGTCACCCCTCTGTAGGCCCTCCCCGTCCACATCCACACCAGCCGGGCGCCGCGAGGCGCCCGGCTGTCCCCTTTCCGATTCCCCGAGGAGCAGCATGCAGAGAAAGTGGGCGGCCCCCCTCGCCCTCATGGCGGTCACCGGCTCCGGCCTCCTCCTGGCACCGCCGGCCCAGGCGGGCCAGACCCCCTGCCCCCGGCCGGCCGTCGGGGCCGGCTGGTACGGGGACAACCAGGCCCGTCTCCAGCAGCTCATCGACCGGTACGGCAGCTGCGACCCGTACCGGCCGAGCCGGACCAAGCCCGTCGCCGTCTTCGACTGGGACAACACCGTCGTCAAGAACGACGTCGGCGACGCCACCATGTTCTGGCTGCTGCGCAACGGAAGGATCCGCCAGCCCGCCCGCGGGGACTGGTCCACCACCAGCCGCCACCTCACACCCGCCGCCGCCACCGCGCTGGCCGACGCCTGCGGCACGCTCGCCAGCCCCGGCGCCCCGCTGCCGACCGGAACACCGGAAGGCACCCGCTGCGCCGACGAGATCAACGCCGTCTACGGAACCGCCGCGACCAAGGCCGGCGCCGCCGCCTTCGCCGGCTGGGACCGCCGTACGACCGAACCCGCCTACGCCTGGCTCCCCCAGCTCATGCAGGGCTGGACCGCCCACGAGATCCGCGGCTTCGCCGCCGCCGCCCGCACCGAGAACCTCGCCGCGCCCATAGGCACCGCGCAGCAGGTCGGCAGCACCGCCGTCACCGGGTGGGTCCGCTACTACGACCAGCAGAAGGACTTGATCTCCGCCCTGCGGAAGGCCGGCTTCGACGTCTGGATCAGCTCGGCCTCGCCGCAGCCGGTCGTCGAGGTGTGGGCCAAGGGCGTGGGCATCGACGCGCAGCACGTCATCGGCATCCGCAACACCACCACGCACGGCGGGAAGTTCACCCCCCACCTCCAGGGCTGCGGATCCGTCGGGGACGGCGCCGACACGATGATCACGTACATCGACGGCAAGCGCTGCTGGATCAACAAGGAGATCTTCGGCGTGCGCGGCGCGGCGGCCGAGAAGGTCCAGCCGGCCGCCCGCCGCCAGGTGTTCGCCGCGGGCGACTCCGACACCGACGTCTCGTTCCTGCGCGACGCGACCGCCCTGCGCCTCGTCGTGAACCGCAACAAGAACGAGCTGATGTGCCGGGCGTACGACAACAGCGACGGCCGGTGGATCGTCAACCCGATGTTCATCGAGCCCAAGAAGCAGAAGACCGGACCCTACCCGTGCGCCACGACGGGCTACGTCGACCACGACGGCACCAAGGGCCCGGTCCTGCGCGGTGACTTGAGCGTCATCCCGGACCAGACGGACTCGGTGCACTAGAGGAACGTGCGGCCCTCGCCCCGGTACGTCGGGGCGGTGGCCGTCACCCGGTCGCCCTCCACCAGGTGCAAGGTGTCGAACCGCTCGCACAGTTCGCCCGCCTTCGCGTGCCGGAACCACACCCGGTCGCCGATCAGCAGATCGTCGGCCGGGCTGCCGAGCAGCGGGGTCTGCACCTCGCCCGCGCCCTCTTGCGGGTCGTAGCGCAGGCCCTCCGGCAGGTACGGGACCGGCAGCCGGTCCGCGCCGGGCGCACCGGAGGCGGGATACCCGCCGCCCAGCACGGTCACCACACCCACACCGGGCCTGCGTACGACCGGCTGCGCGAAGAGCGCGGCCGGACGCCCGCTGAACGAGGTGTAGTTGTCGAACAGCCGGGGCACGTACAGCCCCGAACCGGCGGCGATCTCCGTCACCGCGTCCTCCGCGGCGGTCTGCTGCACGCTGCCGGTCCCGCCCCCGTTGACGAACTCCAGGTCGGGCACCACCGCGCGCACGGCCCGCACCACCTCGGCCCGACGTGCCGCCAGCTCCCTGCGCGCCGCGCTCTGCATGAACCGGATCGCGCGGGACCGCAGCGGCCGGCCCGCCAGCGCGTCCCCGACCCCGGCGACGTGCCCCTCGTAGGCCATCAGCCCGACCACCCGGAACCCGGGCCGGGCAGCGACCGCACGGGCCAGCTCGGCCAGCTCACCCGGCTCCCGCAGGGGCGACCTCCGCGCCCCGACCCGCACCCTCCCGCCCAGCAGGTGCAGGGCGGTGTCCAGCTCCAGACAGACCCGGACCTCCTCGGCGCCACCGCCCCGCGACCGCTCGATGATGTCGAGCTGCGCGAGATCGTCCACCATGACGGTGACCGCGGCGGCCAGCTTGGGATCGGCGGCCAGCTCGGCGAACGCACCCCGGTCGGCGGACGGATAGGCGAGCAGCACGTCCTCGAACCCCGAACGGGCCAGCCACAGCGACTCGGCGAGCGTGTACGACATGATCCCGGCGAACCCGGGCCGGGCCAGGACCCGTTCGAGGAGCGCACGGCAGCGGACGGACTTGCTGGCGACGCGCACCGGCTTCCCGCCCGCCCTGCGCACCAGGTCGTCGGCATTGGCGTCGAACGCGTCGAGATCCACGATGGCCAGCGGCGCGTCCAGGTGCGCGGTCGCCCGGTCGTACCGGGCGCGATCGGCGGCGGCGGAGTTCATGGCGGGAGCTTGCCAGAGGTCTCTACCGATGGGTAGGGCACGGGGGCTCCCCCTTGGCCCCGGCTCCCGCCGAGCCCCCGCAGGGGACCGCCGAGCCGCTGCCCCGCGACCCCGTAGAGTACGGGCAGGCAGCCGTACGGAACGGGGGGCGGAGCCGCCGGATGACCACGTCGACACCGCGGACCGCGGTCCTGGGCGAGCCCGATCCGCCCCCGACCCCCGCCCCGCCGCCCTCGCCCGCACCGCCCCGCCGCCCCGGACGGGTCCTGGCCGCCGCGCTCTGCGCCCTGCTCGGCATCGGCCTCCTCGGCGGCGCCGGAGCCGACACCTGGCTCGAACACCGCGCCGCGCACCGCCCCTTGCCCGCCGGCGCCGCCTACCGCAAGGCCGAGTCGCTCTGGCGGTCCGCCCCCGTGGACGACCTCTTCCCGCCCGTCCTCGCGGGCCCCACGGCCGGTCCCGGCGGCTCGGACCGCACCTGGACCCGCATCGCGCTCGCCCCGGACGCCGACTGCCCCGCCGCGCTCGCCCCCGACTGGCAGCGCCTGCTGGCCGCCACCGGCTGCACCCGCGTGCTGCGCGCCACCTACACGGATGCCACACGAAGCTTCCTCGTCACCGTCGGCATGGTCTTCACACCCGCCGACGCCCCCGCGATGAAAGCCCTGACCGGCCGGTTCACCGCTCCGCCCGCGTACGGATTCGCCGACACCCAGCGCGCCGCCTGGACCGCGTCCGTACAGGGCCAGGCCCCGGCCGTCGTCTACACGGTCTCCGCCTTCGCCGACGGCCGGGTCCTGGACGCGCCCCGCCCGGCGGAGGACGCGATGAGGAAGGACGCCACGGGAGCCGTCGCCCAGGCAGGCCTCGGCCACGAGGCCAAGGCCGTCGCCGACCGCATCGGAGACGGGCTGTCCGTCCTCGCCGCCCCGCCCGCCACCCCCGCACCGGAGGCCCGATGACGCCCCGACGGGCCCCGGGCCGCGACGCCGCGCGTACCGGCCTTTGCACCCCCGCGCCCGTCCGGGCCGCCGTCACCCGCGTCGCCGCCACCCTGGCCTTCGCCGCCGTCCTCACGGCGGCCACCGCGTCCCCGGCCGCCGCCGACGTCATCCGCGACCGCCAGTGGGGCCTGCTGGCCCTGCGCGCAGAAGAGGCCTGGGGCACCACCCGCGGCGACGGCGTCACCGTCGCCGTCCTCGACACCGGCGTGGACGACTCCCACCCCGACCTCGCCGGCCAGGTCCTCGGCGGCACCGACCTCATCGGCATGGGCGCCGGCCGCGGCGACCGGTCCTGGGCCCGGCACGGAACCGCCATGGCGAGCATCATCGCCGGGCACGGCCACGGCTCCGGTCACGGCCAAGGCGTCCTCGGCATCGCCCCGCAGGCCAAGATCCTGCCGGTCCGGGTGATCCTGGAGGAGGGCGACCCGGGCCGCGCCCAGGCCCGCGACAGCAAGGGCGGCGCCCTCGCCGACGGCATCCGCTGGGCCGCCGACAACGGGGCCGACGTGATCAACCTGTCCCTCGGCGACGACAGCGACTCCGCCCACCACGAGGCGGGGGAGGACGAGGCCGTCCAGTACGCGCTCGCCAAGGGCGTGATCGTCGTCGCCTCCGCGGGCAACGGCGGCGAGAGCGGCGACCGCGTCTCCTACCCGGCCGCCTACCCGGGGGTCATAGCCGTCACGGCCGTCGACCGCCGCGGCAGGAAGGCCAAGTTCTCCACCCGCAACTGGTACGCCACCGTCAGCGCCCCCGGCGTCGACGTCGTCATCGCCGACCCCGACCGCTCGTACTACGAGGGCTGGGGCACCAGTGCCGCGGCCGCCTTCGTCTCCGGCGCCGCGGCCCTCGTCAAGGCCGCCCACCCGGACCTGTCGCCCGCCCAGGTCAAGAAGCTGCTGGAGGACACCGCCTCCGACAGCCCGGCCGGCGGCCGCGACGACGCCCGCGGCCACGGGATGGTGGACCCCGTCGCCGCCCTCCAGGTCGCGGAGGCGATACGGCCGCAGGCGCCGGTACCGGCGCCCGCCGCGGCCGGGCGCCGGTACTTCGGCCCCGGCCCCGACCCGGCCCGCCCGCGAGAGCGGGACGCCCGGCTGGGCGCCCCCGAGGCCGCGGCCGCCGGGGCGGCGCTGCTCGCGCTGGCCGCCGTGCTGGCCAGGCGCCCGCGGCGGGGCACCCGTGGCCGTCCGCTCCTCACGGCACAGTAGGGTCGGGTAACTGTGGCGAACATGGCGAACAAGAACATTCCCGACCCGGGCTTCTCCGACGACGACGGCTCGGCCGACCCCCGGCTGAGCGCGGCCCTGGCCGCGTGGGCCGCGGACCGTAGGTACGAACCGCAGGTACTGGCTGCCCTGAAGGACGCCCGCCTGCTGGTCCCGGTCGTCGCCGTCCTCGGCGAGGTGGAGACGGACCCCGAGACCGGCCTGAAGCGCGAGAAGACCAGCGACATGGCCGTCCCGACGCTCCGGGCGGGCGACCGGCGGGCGCTGCCCGCCTTCACCTCCATCGCCTCGCTCGCCCTCTGGGACCCGGCCGCCCGGCCGGTGGCGGTCCCGCTGCACCAGGCCCTGGCGGCCGCCGCGCACGAGAAGGCCGACACCGTGGTCCTCGACCTGGCCGGCCCGGTCACCTACCAGCTGACCGGCTCCGCGCTGCTCGCGCTGGCCGAGGGCCGCACGGACGCGGACCCGCTCGCCGATCCGGCCGTACGGGAGGCCGTACGGGCCGTCGTGGCGGCGGAGGCGACCGTACTGCGCGCCTACCTGGGCCCGGGCTCCGCGGACTCCGACGGCACCCTCGCGATCGTGCTGACCCCGGACGGCCAGGCCGCGACGGCGGCCCGCCGGGTCGCCGAGGCCCTGGCGGCGGACGCGACGCTGCGGGGTCGGCTGGTGCGCGGGCTGGACTTGGCGCTGCTGCCCGCGGACGCTCCGGCGCCGCCCGGCGAGGCGCTGTTCAGCCGCTGACCACGGCCGGGTCCGTGGCCGCGGCCCGCGCAATCCCGCTCACATGACGACGGCCGGGGGGGCCCCCGCCCGGGGGCCCCCCCCCGCGGGGGGGCGGGGGGGGGGGGCGGTCAACCCGAGAACCGGGCGGGGGTGATATGGCCCGGCCCCCCGCCCCGCCGCTGCCGGGCGCA